>CAXMOQ010000043.1:0-16441 GCA_964195015.1 uncultured Flavobacteriaceae bacterium
AAAAGTTTTCGACTGTAGCAAATATCGCCAGAACGAATGCTATAAATTTAAACAATAGCGATTTAATTTTAGGTGTTCTTTATGGGGAAGAATCTCAATTAAGCCAACATTATAAAAAGATTGATGAGAAACATCCTGTAATTATTGAAAAAGAATTTTGGCATCGATTAACGGGTTATCCAGATTTTTATCAAAAGCTAGTTAATGAGCTTGATTCTTTAATAATAAATATTGATACAGAAGATTTCTTTAAATGCGGTTATATGGCATTAGTAAAAGAAGTTGAAACCTCTTCTTTGTTTAATTTCTTATGATAGGCATTCAAGAATTTTACCAATGAATATCCCATCTCTTTAGCTAAATTAACAGGAACAGCATTTCCTATCTGTTTGTACTGCTGGGACATTGAACCGTTAAATTCCCAATCATCTGGGAAGGTTTGAATTCTTGCATATTCCCTAACTGTGAACGGTCTAGTTTCTTCGGGGTGGCAACGTTCAGTTTGCTTTTGGGCAGGACTACACGTTAATGTTAAACAAGGTTCGTCCCAACCAATACGTCTTGCCATTCCAGTTTTCCCACCGCCAAGATAAAAGCTTTTTTGCATGTATTCTTTTTGAATCTCCAACGGTAAATCTCGCCAATACCCTTTAGGAGGAATTAAATCTAAAACTTGTTTTTTGTGTTCAGGATATTTTGTGCCATTGGACTTTGGAACATCGTTATTAAAAGAGACCTCCTTTTTTTAAAGCATCGCTTAAGTTATAAATTTTGTCGTAGGGTAAAGGATAAGTGTACTTTATTTCAATGTCTTTTCTAACACCAACTAAAATTAAACGTTCTCGTTTTTGAGGCACGTTGTAATTTATCGCTTTTAAAACTTGTACAGGAACAACATTATAACCTATTTCATCTAAAATGGAAATCATGCCTTGCAATGTTTTTCCTTTTTCATGACTCAATAAACCGCGAACATTTTCTCCAACACAAATTGGTGGATTTACTTCTTTAACAACTCGTGCAAACTCATAAAATAAAGATCCGCGAGCATCATTGAATCCTAATTTTTTTCCTGCATTGCTAAATGCTTGACATGGAAACCCTCCTGTGACAATATCTACCTTGTTTTTGTATTTTGAGAAACTATAGTTTTTAATATCTCCTTCTAACACATTCCAAGCTGGTCTGTTTTGTCGCAAGGTTTTACAAGCCCATTTATCAATTTCATTAAGGGCAACACAATTAATACCGGCTTTTTCTAATCCCAAAGCCAATCCACCAGCTCCAGCAAATAATTCAAGAACGGAATATTTCTTTTTGGGTTGTTCAAAATTACCTGTAAACGTATTACCATTAATATATTCATTGAATTTTGGGAACAATATAAGTTGTTCTTTTTTGTAAACTCTATAGTCGCTCATGGGTTCTCTAGTAGCAAGAAGTTTCCCGTCGTTATCCCAACGTCTTAATGTTTCTTTGCTTTTATCTAAAATTTCAGCTACTTCAGAAAGCGAATAGTAATTTTTCATAACCAAGTTACACAACCTTATACATGGTTATAAATATATAAATAGTATATTAATAACAAAATACTATTCTAAAAATATTTATTAAAACAGAAATTCTATACAAAACGAATCAAGTTTGAGATTCTTCGCGTCATTGCATTACGCTCTGAATGACATCAAGCTCTAAACAAATTTAAACAATTATGTTTTCTAAAAATACGTGCTAAATCCAAATAGCCAAGTGGCTGTTTTTGCAGCCGGATTATTTAAAATATCGGTTTGCCATTGGTACCGGTAGTTCAGTCTAAAAACGGTTTGTGATGTCGGTCTAAAACTAATAGCAGGTGTTATTGCAAATAATTCGTCACCTATATCTACTCCAGTTTCATTAAACGTTCCAACGTTCCAATCGACATAATCTAATCGGGCAGCAAGGTTTAAGGTGGCGTTTTCCCAGTTTAAGATGTTCCGTTTTAAAACGGGCTGTACAACATCTACAAAAGCACCCCATTGTTTATCACCATATTGTTGCGTATAGGTTTCTGGCACGTCAACATTAATAAAATCAACCTCACCAACAATATAAGTGTCTGTTTTTTTAATGGTCGTATTAAAGTCTATGGCAAAAACATCAACCCTTCTTTCTTTGTCTAGCGTAAGACCATCTTCTTCAAATTTATTGTAAACGCCTCCCATATATGAGAGCCCAATTTCGCCTATATTTCTATTTTTAATGGCAACTTTCCCAGTAAAAAGTGCTTTTCCGCTGTTACTTTCTTCAAAGCGTTCTTCATTTTCTTTAGCTGCCGGAAGGAAGGTTTTATTCTCTTTATTATCGATAATACTATTGTCAAATCCATTAGTTAAGTACGCTTCATAACCAAATATCCAATCGTCTTTGTGCGTTTTTCCGTATAAACCAAAACCAGCATTGGACCAGGTTGCAGGAAGCAAGTTTACGGCAACATCTGGGCGTTCCACGAATTCCCATTTTGGCCCATCGTGGTTTTGGTTGAAACCACCAATTGGGTTCATGATGATACCACCTCTAAAATTAAATGCAGGATGAAAGGCGACATCCAATGCAGCAAATTCGATGCCTATTTCTTTGGTGCCATCTTCAAACTCTATTTCTGTTAGGAATTTAATGCGTTTACTTATTGTCGCCGACATGAAAATGGTAAGTCTACGCGCCTGAAAAGACAAACCTTCAGATACACCATCCTCCGAACTATAAATAGAATTTGCCTCTAAATAGCCACCTAAAGCAACGGGTACTTTTTTGAATGTGAGGAACGGGCGGTCATAAACTGCATCCATATTTAAAGATGTGGACGAAGTATCTGCCGCTATGCGATTAATTAATTTATCGTCTTGGGCATTTATAGTACTGTTAATAGCAATTAGCAGGCAGCCTAATAGGACATGTTTCAATTTAAGAAATGTATATATTTTCATTGTCTGTTTCAATTATAAATGTTTTTAAATCCTCTTCGGCAGGGCCTTCCAAAACCTTTCCTTCGGTTGAAAACTCGCTACCATGACAAGGACAACTATAAATACCGCCGCCTACATTAAGTTCGCAAGCCCTGTGCGTACATTTTAATAATGAAGCCACATATTTATCATCTTCAACTTTATAGATACAAATAGGGAACTCGGAATCATCTGGTTTTATAAGTACAAAGGAGCGCTCTGTTTTTTTGTCATTCTTGACTTCCCAAAATTCTGATTTTTTAACCACTAACCTGTTCACATCTCGGCTGACCGTTGCATAATAAATAGAGCCACAAGATTGTAAAATAGAACCTGCTATTGTGATGCCAATGCCTGTATAGCAACAGTTTTTTATAAATTTTCTGCGTTCCATAGTCATTTAATTATAAAGATTCAAGAAATGTGATAAGTTGTTGCTGTTCTATTTCGGATAGTTGTGTGTAATTGGTTTTGGCTTGTTCGGCTTCGCCACCGTGCAATAAAATAGCAGCTTCAATGCTCAACGCACGACCATCGTGCATTAAAAAGTAAAAACCTCCTTGGGCATCTTCTGATAGACCAAGTCCCCATAAAGGTGGAGTTTTCCACTCGTAAGTTTCAGCATAGCCTTCAGTGTAGCTGTCATCTAATCCTGGACCCATATCGTGTAATAATAAATCGGTGTATGGATGGAATTCTTTGTTGGATAATACTTCAATTGGCGAGTATCCTGTTTTTAAAGTTGGCATGTGACAGGAAGCACATTGTATTTGCGAAAAAATTTCTTTTCCTTCCATAACATCCAAATCGTCTTCATTTCTAGGAAGTGGTACTTTTAAAGTTTTAAGATAGAAAACGACATCGTTTACTGTTTGTGTACTCACTTCTGGATCTTCTTCCAAACCGCTATAAGGATCAATAGGCTCAAAGAGCGATGTGATTCCCATATCCTGGTTATAAGCACCAGAGGTTTGATGCAACAAATCGTAGGCCGCTCCTTTTTTTCCGAAGCGTGAAATATATTTGCCATTTACAGCAACACTGTTTGGTCTTAAGGTAACATAATCTGGAATGTCATTATAATGAGGTCTTCCACTTATGCCGTCGCCGTTATCATCATTCGGATCTGAAAGCGCAATAAGATAAGCATCGCTAACGGCATCTAAAAAACCAAGCCCGGTAACGGCAGGAGCAACTAAATCGGTAAATGTGGCACCAGCAGGAAGCTGTTCGGGTTGATATCCTGGAATTGCTTTATGCTGTAATTGAGGGCCACCCATATCAAGGAATAGATTGCCCATAGTGTCTGGTTGCCCAAACCGGGTGAACCTTACAAAGGGAGTTCCTTTACCATCACCGGGATGGCAACTTGCACATTGATTGGCTACAAAAATAGGACCCAATCCTTTTTCGATAGTAAAAACATCTCCAAAAGCCTCATCGCCTTTTAAGAATTGTATTTGTTGTTCTGTGGTAAGAGCATCAATAGGGCCATCCAAAAGTTCGTTTTCTTCAGGTGCAGGAATCAATGTTTCTTCACAAGACACTGTTAAAACAAAACAGAAAACAATTAATAAAAGTGTTGAAAGACTAAACTTCATAATATCTAAAATATTTAATAATAAAATGATTAATGATTACTTTGAGCTTATGCTGTAATGTAACATGCAAACAATGAATCAATTATCAATATTTGTTTTGCAAAGGTAAATTAAAATTTAGACTTATCTAAAAATTTATTTAGATAAATAATGTATATTTGTAAAAACATTTTTGAAGTGGTTACACAGTCCGAAGAAAATTATTTAAAAGCCATTTACCATTTAGGTAAACAGGGGCGTGTTTCGGTAAGCACAAACGCTATTGCCGAAAAGATGGAAACTAAAGCTTCATCGGTTACCGATATGCTTAAAAAATTGGCCGATAAGAATCTGGTTAATTACAAAAAATATCAAGGCGTAAATTTAACGGAAGAAGGTCGTTTAACAGCAGCTTCAGTGGTTAGAAAACATAGACTTTGGGAAGTGTTTTTGGTAAATAAACTCAACTTTTCCTGGGATGAAGTTCATGATATAGCAGAGCAATTGGAACACATTAAATCTAAAAGATTAACAGACGAAATTGATGCTTTATTAGGGTTTCCAACACACGATCCACATGGTGATCCTATCCCGGATAAAAACGGAAATATTGTTAAAAACCATTCGGTTAATATATTGGAAATAAAAACTGGAGATGAAGGCATCTTAACGCATGTTAAAGATTCATCAGATGTTTTTCTAAAATATTTAAACAAAAACAATTTGGCTTTAGGCGATAAAATAAAAGTGATAGATATTGAACCATTTGACAATTCAATTAAAATCGAAGCGAAAGCAAAAGAGATGATCATTTCAAAAAACGTGGCTAAAAATTTATACTTAAATCTTTAAAATGAACACCTATAATCCTGCATACGCTCTAATATTATTTATTGCTATTTCGGTCTTGATATACATGTTATTCAGACCAATAAAAGGATGGTTCTGGCTTATTAAAAACAATTATAAACCAAATGAAAAAACGGTCATTGAAGATATTTTAAAGCAACTTTACCACATTGAAAATTCAGGGAATGAAGTAAATATTAAAAATTTATCAGGGGTCCTAGAATTCGACAATAAACAGGTTATAGATGTTGTTAAAAAAATGACTGTCAATGAATTATTATATTTTGAATCGGATGTCTTAAAATTAACTGAAACCGGCAGAGATTATGCATTACGTATTGTAAGAGTGCATCGATTATGGGAAAGATATCTGGCGGATAAAACAGGGTTTAACAAGGAAGAATGGCATGATAGAGCCGAGTTGATGGAGCACAAATTAAATCATGAAGAAACAAATTTATTAGCAACTCAATTAGGCAACCCGATGTACGATCCTCATGGCGACCCCATTCCAACGAATACCGGGAAAATTGCCGAAGTTCAAGGTGTACCGCTTCCATTGTTGAAGGTAAATACGATTGGTAAAATAACACATATAGAAGATGAACCCGATATAATTTACAGGCAAATTCTTGCCGAAAACATTCACATTGGTTCACAAATAAGAGTTGTTGAAAATAATGCCACCCGAATTACTTTTCATTCAGAGGGAGAAGAATTTATTTTAGCACCAATCGTAGCGGCAAATCTCACTATTGCGAAATTAGAAAAAGATGTTTTAATTGAAGATGACATTGCAAGATTATCAAGTTTAAAGAAAAATGAAACCGGAAGAATTATCGGAATTTCAAAAGAAAGCAGAGGAGAAAACAGACGAAGGTTATTAGATTTAGGATTTGTAAAAGGCGCTGAAATTAGTATCGATTTAATGAATCCTTTACCGGAACCAACCGCCTATTTAATTAAAGGAACTGTGATTGCTTTAAGAACAAATCAAGCATCAAAAATTCTCATTAAAAAAGATTAAGACTATGGAGAGCAAAATTAAAAGTGCATGTGACACATGTACACATTTTAATGCAAAAGGCTTGAAAAAATTAGGTGTGAAAACTGATAATTTTGATTTTGTTGTGGCTTTATCCGGGAATCCAAATACAGGCAAAAGTACTGTTTTTAATGCCTTGACAGGATTGCGTCAACATACCGGAAACTGGCCGGGGAAAACGGTGACAAGAGCCGAAGGGGCTTTTGAATATAATGATCAAAAATATAAATTAATGGATTTGCCGGGAACATATTCTTTGCTTTCTACTTCGGAAGACGAAGAGGTAGCACGAAATTTTATTCTTTTTGGGAAACCAGATGTAACAGTCATTGTAGTAGACGCGAGTAGGTTAGAAAGAAACTTAAATTTAGTATTGCAAATTTTAGAAATTACCGATAAAGCAGTGCTATGTTTGAATTTAAAGGATGAGGCTAAACGTAATAACATTGAGATTGATGAACGTGCGTTGGCCCGTAGTTTAGGAATTCCTGTGGTTGCCACGAGTGCAAGATTTAATGAAGGCATACCCGAATTGATTCAAACCATTAGTGAAGTAGCAAATGGCAAAATAATTTCCAAGCCTCATCGTATAAAAAATGTTCCTGAAAATATTAATAAGGCCGTTAGAAAATTAAGCACAGAAATTGAAAAACAATTTCCAACAATTCCAAATAGCAGATGGATTGCGTTTCGATTATTAGAAGGAGATATGCATATTATGGATGCACTGAAAACAGGAGAATTGGTATAAAATTAATTATGAAGAACACAAATGTTGATAGTATCATAGCTTTATCCAATGAGTTGCGCTGGCAAATTGGAGACGATTTTCACGACAATCTGTCCGAAGGCATCTATGCAGATGCATCTGAAATCGTAAAAAGTGCAGTTCAATCTAATAATAACCAAAAACGATTTCGATTAGATACTAAAATAGACAAAATTGTAACCAGTAAAGCCTGGGGTTTTCCAATTATGTTCTTGATTTTGGGCGTGGTGCTTTGGCTTACCATTATAGGGGCAAACTATCCGTCTTCCATGTTGGCGAGTTTATTGCTGGATAATATACATCCGGTACTAAAAAGTGTAGCAACCAATATTGGGCTACCTTGGTGGTTGGATGGGTTTTTAATTGATGGTGTTTATTTGGCAGTAGCATGGGTCATTGCCGTTATGTTGCCACCCATGGCGATATTTTTTCCACTATTTACGCTTCTCGAAGACTTTGGTTATTTGCCAAGAGTGGCTTTTAATTTGGATTATCTCTTTAAAAAATCGGGTGCTCATGGCAAACAAGCTTTAACTATGAGTATGGGTTTTGGTTGTAATGCCGCTGGAGTCGTTGCTACGCGAATAATTGACAGCCCTAGAGAGCGATTAATTGCTATTATCACCAATAATTTTTCTTTATGTAACGGTCGCTGGCCAACGCAAATATTAATTGCTACCATTTTTATAGGAGCCGTTGTTCCGGCATCTTTTTCGGCATTTGCATCTTTATCAGCGGTTATTGGTATTGCTGTGTTAGGTATGTTTTTTATGTTTTTTACATCTTGGGGACTATCAAAAACCGTATTGAAGGGCGAAGTGTCTACGTTTAATTTAGAGCTGCCACCCTATCGTCCACCGAGATTCTGGAAAACAGTTTATACTTCATTAATTGATAGAACCCTTATTGTTTTATGGCGTGCGATTGTGTTTGCAGCTCCGGCCGGAGCCGTAATTTGGCTGATTTCAAATATATACATCGGGAACGAAAGCATAGCAGCTTGGACTATTCATTCTTTGGACGGATTTGGGTTTCTGTTAGGACTTAACGGCGTTATCTTATTAGCATATATTGTTGCTATACCTGCCAATGAAATTGTAATCCCAACAATTTTAATGTTAACGGTTATGGCAAGCGGAATTCCTGGTGGCGAAGGCGCTGGGGTCATGTTTGAATTAGAATCAGTAAATGAGACAGCAGCTATTTTAAAAGCTGGTGGATGGACCTTATTAACGGCAATTAATTTAATGTTGTTCAGTTTATTACATAATCCTTGCAGCACAACGATTTACACGATTTACAGAGAAACTAAAAGTGTGAAATGGACAACTGTTGCATCTGTTTTACCAGTAATTATGGGATTTGTAATTACATTTTTAGTGGCTCAAATTTGGAGGTTATTTTAATGAATATTAAAAATTAAAGAATAGTGATTAGAATTATAATTTGTCTTGTACTGTTAATTCTAAATACTTCAATCAGTGCTCAAACAATAGTAACAGATCGACAAGGCCAAACGGAAAGTTCGTCAACGGTTGCCAAAGGAAGCCTTCAAATTGAAACCGGTGTTTTGCTTGGATTCTCAAATGATGATGAGTTTTCATACCAACAAGTTTTAGCTCCAACAACCCTATTTCGTTTACGAAATAACAAAAAGCATTGAAATTAGGAATCTTAATCAGTTTGAAAGCGTTAAGAATAAAAATACCTCTGAAAAAGCGAACGGCATTAGTGATTTAGAACTAGGCGCAAAAGTGCAGATTTTTCAAAAGGAAAACGTAAATACTAAAATTGCATTTCTGTCACATCCAATTATACCAACAGGTTCGATGGATCTTAACAATGATAAATTCGGAACTTTAAATAAACTCTCAATTTCTCATGCTATTAATGATATTATCGGATTGGGTTATAACGTGGGCTATAATTATTTCGGACTTGGAAAAGGGGACTTCACCTATTCGGTTGCAGTGGGTTTTGGTATTACAGATAAATTTGGATTCTATTTAGAACCCTATGGCGAAATTATAGATTTTGAAACGCATGAGGCAAGCTTTGATGCTGGAATTGCATATTTAGTGAAAGATAATGTCCAATTTGATTTTTCATTTGGAACAGGAATAAATCATACTATGAATTACATTTCGGTAGGCTGTAGTATTAATATAGCAAAGCAGAAAGATGAATAATAGATAGCGCTTTTTCACTATAATTTATTTAGTCATGAATTGGCGGAGATTAATGACAGTTGTCGCAGTCGTGTTCGCCAAAGGTTTTTTTTGATTTAGCCTTTTTCCAGAAGAATTTTCTAATTAAAAACACAATAGCTAAAGCCAACGCTGTAAAAACTAATATGTTTTGAAATAGAGTATTCATTTAAGTTTAGTCGTTTATCTTAATTAAAATTTACTTTAATAGTTGAAAAGCTATCAAGGCTACTACGTAAGCAAAACTACTCATGATAACGAGTTGTAATATGGGCCATTTCCAGGTATTGGTTTCTTTTTTCACGATGGCTAATGTGCTCATGCACTGCATGGCAAACGCATAAAACAAAAGCAGTGAAATTCCGGAAGCTAAAGTAAATAATGGTCCTCCAATAATAGGATTTATTTCGGCTGCCATTCTATTTTTTATTGTGTCTTGATCATCATTTCCAACACTATAAATAGTTGCCAACGTGCCAACAAATACTTCACGCGCTGCAAACGAACTAACAATAGCAATCCCAATTTTCCAATCGTACCCTAAAGGTCTAATGGCAGGTTCAATAGCCCTTCCTGTGATGCCAATAAATGAATGCTCCAATTTATGCGATGCAATTTTATCATGCAATTCGTCATCACTTATTTGTTGTGAAGCATATTCGATTGTTAGAATCTCTTCAGCATTATTAAATTGTTCGCCTGGGCCATAGGATGCTAAAAACCATAATACAATGGAAATAGCAAGGATAATTTTCCCAGCACCAAACACAAACGCCTTTGTCTTTTCAATCACATGAAGCACAACATTTTTAAACATTGGGAGTTTGTAGTTAGGCATCTCAACAACAAAAAAAGTTTTGCTTCTTATTTTAAGTATTTTGTTTAACAAATATGCCGAAATAACTGCAGTTCCAAATCCGATAAGGTACAGTAACATTAAGGTTAGGGCTTGATAACTTAAGCCAATAAAACGTCCCTCTGGAATAACCAATGCAATAATGATTAGGTACACTGGTAATCGCGCCGAACAGGTTGTAAAAGGAGTCACTAAAATGGTAATTAACCGTTCTTTCCAACTTTCGATATTTCTGGTTGCCATTATCGCCGGAATAGCACATGCAGTACCGGAAATAAGCGGCACAACACTTTTTCCGCTTAAACCAAAACGCCGCATAACTCTATCCATTAAAAATACCACACGACTCATATAACCACTTTCTTCGAGTATTGAAATAAACAGGAACAAGAACGCTATTTGCGGAATAAAAATCACGATACCGCCAAGTCCCGGAATAATACCTTCGGCTATTAAATTTGTAAAAGCACCTTGAGGTAGTGTGTTTTTTGTCCATTCACTAAACGATGCAAAAATACCATCAATAAAGTCCATGGGTACGCTTGACCAATCGTATATGGCTTGAAATATGGTAAGCAAAATAATAAAGAAAATGGCATAACCCCAGATTTTATGTGTAAGCACGCGATCAAGCTTTGTACGTAAATCCTTGGCTTTAGAAACATCGATAGTTTGTCCTTTTTTTAGGGTATTATTTATAAACTGATACCGCTTTATGGTTTCTTTTTGCTGTAAACGTTTTAGATCGCTTTTGCTTTTCGTTTTAAAATTGGCAACGGCTTCAATTTCGTTTCTATCGGTCTTACCAAAATTGACATCTTGTGTAATCACTAACCAAAGTTTATATAGCAATTGATTTGGGAATGTGTTTTGAAGATTTTCAAAATATTCTTTATCAATTTCTGATGCATTTATACACGGTTTTACCGATAGTTCCTTGTAATTAGCAATAAGTTCTTTTAAACGATCGATTCCTTCATTTTTTCTGATACTTATCAGTGCGATCTTGGTTTCGAGGTGTTTTTCTAAATAATCTATATCCAGAGAAATGCCTTTATAGCGCATCCTATCGGCCATATTAATGACCAGAATCGAAGGGATTTCCAAATCTTTTATTTGGGTAAAAAGTAAAAGATTTCGCTTTAAATTTTCGACATCACTTACCACAATGGCAACATCTGGGAAATCCTTATCGTTTTTATTTAAAAGTAATTCGATAACCACATTTTCGTCGAGCGACGAAGCATTTAAGCTGTAGGTTCCCGGTAAATCTATAATATGTGCTTTAACACCTCTTGGAAGTTTACAAATACCTTCCTTTTTTTCGACGGTAATGCCTGGATAATTCCCGACTTTTTGATTTAAACCTGTAAGCGCATTAAACACCGATGTTTTACCTGTATTTGGATTTCCAATTAAGGCAACATTTATCTGCTTACTCATGCGAGGTTTTTTCTATTAAAATATGAATAGCAGTTTCTTTTCTAATAGCTAAATGGGTACCATTAATATTAAGATACATGGGATCTTTAAACGGAGCAAGTTGTAAAAGCTCTACACGATTTCCTGGTAAACATCCCATTTCCAGGAGTTTTAAAGGAATATGAATGGATGAAACGTCAGTGATAATACCGCATTCGCCTCGTTTTAGATGTGCTAAAGTTAACTGCATGCTTATTTAGATTGATTTTAAAGAAGCAAAAATAGGAGAAAAATTTAGGCTAAAAAAATTGTTTCAAGAAAACTATTGGGCGTATTCTTTTTTTAAGACTTTTATGTCTTTAAGTAAGCGCTTAATATCGTCTTGTTTTGTCCCATCATAAAAGCCACGGATTTGTCGTTTTTTATCGATGAGCATAAAATTTTCGGTATGAATCATATCGTATTCATCACCATTACCGCTTGTTTTTACAGCCAAATAACTTTTTCGAGCTAACTCGTAAATTTGTTTTTTATCACCAGTAACAAGATTCCATTTACTGTCATCAACGCCTTTTTTTATGGCATAACGTTTAAGTTGTTCAACACTATCAATTTTTGGAGTTACAGAGTGCGAAAGGAGCATGATGTCGTTATCATATATAATTTCTTTTTGAACTTGCGCCATGTGATCGGTCATAATCGGGCAAATGGTTTGGCAGGTTGTAAAAAAGAAATCGGCAACATAAATTTTGTCCCTATAATCGTTTTGGGTAATGGTTTTTCCGTTCTGATTTATCAAGTTAAAATCGGCAATGCTGTGGTATTTTTTTTGATGCTGAATAGTACTATCAACCAATTCAAAATTCACCATGGCAGGCTGATAAATGGGTAATACTTTTTTCGGCTTTAAAATAGAATAGAAAATGGATATTATGATAGCCGATAGGATTAGTAAAACTATTCCGAAAAATTTATATGCTTTAAAAAATGATAACATGCAATGTCCTTTTATGGATTAAGGGATTGCAAAAATACAATGAAAATTAAACACACAGAATTTTTAATTCTATAATTAGTTCATTAAATGGAAGCATTACACAATTGTCTTTTTAAAGTAAGTCTAAATACCTACTTTTGTGCGATTATAAATTTTGACTAGAAATACATGGAGTTTGTTATAAAAATATCTCAATTTTTATTGAGTCTTTCTTTGCTTATTGTTTTACATGAACTAGGGCATTTTATTCCCGCCAAATTATTTAAAACGAGGGTAGAAAAGTTTTATTTATTTTTTGATATAAAATATTCGCTGTTTAAAAAGAAAATTGGCGAAACCGTTTATGGCATTGGTTGGTTGCCATTAGGTGGTTATGTTAAAATTGCCGGAATGATTGATGAAAGCATGGATAAAGAGCAAATGTCGAAACCACCACAGCCTTGGGAATTTCGTTCTAAACCTACATGGCAACGCTTAATTATTATGCTTGGCGGCGTTACTGTGAATTTTATTTTAGCGGTAGTCATTTATATTTTTATGGCGTTTGCTTATGGTGATGTCGATATTTCAACAAAAAGCATAAAGGATGGGTATTGGATTACTAACCCGTTATTAACTGAATTAGGAGCCCAAACAGGCGATAATGTCGTTACGATTAATGGTAATACTATTGAATATTATGCCGATTTAAGAGCCTACTTAATTGAAGCACAGACCATAACCTTGGAGCGTGATGGAGCACAGAAAACAATCACATTACCGGAAGATTATTTAGGACAATTAAGTACCAGTACCAATAGAACATTTTTTGAATTACGATACCCTTTTGTAGTAGCAAAAGTTTCAGATTCTTCGTTAAATAAAGATGCAGGATTAAAAAAAGGAGACATCATTACTTCGGTAAACAATGAAAAACTAAAGTATTTCGATCAGTTGGGCGCGCGTTTAGGAGCACTTAAAAACCAAACAGTCGCTGTTGAAGTGTTAAGAGATGGTACAACTTTGACCAAGGAACTTCAAGTAGATAACGACGGTAAATTTGGGATTTTCCCTGGTGGAAGTTTAAGTGATATTGAGACTTTAGGATATTATGATGTTATAAAGAAAGAGTATTCTTTTGGGGAAAGTTTTGGTGTTGGAATAACCAAATTCAAACAACAAATGGGATCCTATTGGATGCAACTGAAGTTAATTTTTAGCCCAAGTACAGGTGCCTATAAAGGTGTTGGCGGATTTAAGGCTATTTTTGATATTTTCCCGGACACATGGAGCTGGCAAGCCTTTTGGGCAATTACCGCCTTTTTATCCATTATGTTGGGTGTGCTTAACTTATTGCCAATTCCCGCACTAGATGGCGGCCATGTGATGTTCTTGCTTTATGAAATGGTATCAGGACGTAAACCAAGCGATAAGTTTATGGAGTATGCACAAATGGTTGGTTTCTTTTTACTTATAGCATTGGTTTTATTTGCCAATGGAAACGATATATTTAAAGCGATCTTTAAATAATTTTTTTAATTATTATATTTGCGATGATTAAAAAATAACATATATTTGCGCTCGCAAAAGCGGAAAACAGTCCTCCTTAGCTCAGTTGGTTAGAGCATCTGACTGTTAATCAGAGGGTCCTAAGTTCGAGTCTTAGAGGAGGAGCGTAACAATAGAAAGCCATTCAAGAAATTGAGTGGCTTTTTTGATTTTAGTAGGTCAAACAATTAAGGGTTGTACTATGAAGTAATTCAGTTCTTTTAAGCCTAAATTTTCAATAATTTATTTGATGTCTTTCATAAATATCAAATAACAGGAACTTCAATGGTTAAGAACAAATCTTGACCATTAGCATCTTCACCTTGATAAAATTTAAAAATATAAGTTTCATTCTGTAGGGCTTGTACTGGTATTGAAAATGTAGTTTCTATAATATTTAGAGTACAGGGAACACCTTCATCTACATGTGCAATAGGGTATATAAGTCTTGAAGTTCCTTCATAGAAGTAATCATATTGATCATAATAATAATAACAACTATTTAGTAATTCTATGGTAACATTAATTCGATAAGTATGTCCATAAATGAATTCGTCAGGAAGTTCCGCGCTTATAACACTTACATATTCTAAGTGGTAGTCGTGGTAGTTGTCGTCGTCTTCGCTACATGATGATACAGATACGGTAAGGGCAACAATCATAATTAGTAAATACTTGAAATATTTCATCATATTTGTTTTAATTTTACCCAAAGGTATAACAAAAGAAAGATTTTGAATATGACATGATATGTCATAATGTCATAAAAAACCAGTTACGCGAGGAGGAGCATAGTGACAATAGACCATTCAAGAAATTGAGTGGCTTTTTTGATTTCTAAAGGTCAAGCTCTGGGTAAAGCCTAAAGGTAAAAACTAGTAAAAAATAGTATAGATTAGATGTTCATACTACTTTAGTATTCTTGAAAATTGTTAAAACTATGTTTATAAAAGGCCTAAAAGGCTATAAAAAATATATTGCTAATTATTTAGGTTTAGACACAAGTGAGTTAGTTTCTACAACTAAAGATATTGAATACAGATAGATATTTTAATGAATTTTGCTTTAGGATAAACCGATCACAAAGCAAAGCAACTATTTTCAACAACCTAATTGTAAAAATGGTGAAGGCTGATAAAATTTATCAAACTGAAATTATGAGTAACTAACTACTGCTTTGACTATATTGTACTTCTTAAAACGATCATATGTCTCAGTGAAATGGATACTCCCGCTTTCAGACCCTCTATTTCCATAGTAATCTTTTCCCCCTGGATGTTGTTCATCCCCAAAACAATGAATATGCATATCTATTATTGGGGCTTGATTTTGAGCACCTAAATATTGTGCAAATGCTAAAAGGAGAACTATAAGAATATTTTTCATATTATTGTTTTTGTCATCTTTTTAATCTTCTCTAAATAATCATCTGGGAAACCCTCCTGTTTAGCCAATTTATATAGGGATATAGCATATAATTCATTAGTTCCGGTTAGTGATTCGGAAGGCAGATTGTAACATGTTGCCGTTATAGAATCATTCGTATTTGTAATAATGTTGACTTCTTCTGGAATATAGTCGGCTACACTGGCTTCGGCATATAGATTATGAATTGCATCATTATCGATAGTCATCACGATACCATATGATTTTTCATTCTTGCAAGGAATTAATGACGCTCGGGTTCCAATTTTTAAAGCATAATCATTAAGATAGCCTCTTCTTAGATTTGATGGTTTAATTCCATTTTTCAATAAAATGGTGTCATCCATAAATAAGCCATAAAAAAACACTTCCATTTTTATTTTTTAATAACACCTAAAGGTCTTGTATATGAAAAGTAGCGGATTTTCATGCACTACCTTTTCGGTTAATAACTGACCTTTATTTTAAGATTTCCCTTCAACACGTCAGTCGAGTTAGAAACTCATCCCATTACAAGATGCAAAAATACGATGGGGGTCATATTTGGCTACAACTTTTCGGATGCGTTCAGAATTTGAACCATAGTAAAATTCTATGCGCGATGGTTCATCGGTCGTGAAGTGAACACGTCCGCCAGCCGCTGCTTCCCCTGATTTCAACACAGCATTTTTGAGGTCACGGCCAACTGTGCGTGCATCTTTGGAGTCGGCCTTTTTAGCACAACCCGAGAAAATATAGCACTCCCAGCGTTGGTTAAATCGCGGTTGGGCACAGTGATCA
>CAXMOQ010000044.1:0-16223 GCA_964195015.1 uncultured Flavobacteriaceae bacterium
TGATGGACAGATTGATTGGAACAGAATTTATGATGCCAATATAACAAATGCTAATGGAGGTTTAAACGCGGCTTACGCTTTATATGAAGACCGAAGTGACGACACACAATTCACAGTTAATTCCATTTTAAACACAGAAATTAATGAGAATATTACATTAAATGGTGCTTTAAGATATAGTAAGTTTAAGTCTGAAAACTTTGCAGAGATTATTGATTTATTTGGAAGTACAATAGGGTATTTAAATGTAGATTCATTTGATGGATATCAATACGATTTACAAAATCCGGATAGAATTGTTCAAGAAGGCGACAAATTTAAATATAACTATAATTTATATGCCGATATTTTTTCGGGTTACGCACAAGCGCAATTCAAATATAATAAAGTAGATTTCTTTTTTGCGGCAAATGTGACTAGTACTCAATATCAAAGAGAAAGCATTTATCAACACGAAGCGTTTGAAAATGAACCCACAGGAAAAGGCGAAAAATTATCTTTTTCTGGTTTAGGTGTAAAAGGCGGACTGACGTATAAAATTACTGGAAAACATGTTATTGATGTTAATGCCGGTTATTTACAAAAAGTGCCTACATTACGTAACACCTATTCTAATTCAAGAGAAAGCCAGGCTGTTGTAAAAGACATTACCGAAGAAAAAGTATCATCGGTTGATGTGAGTTATATTTTCCGTTCAGCTATTGTGAAAGCAAAGTTAACAGGATATTATACTAAAATTGAAGATGCTACAGAAATATCTTTTTATTATGCTGATGGACTTACCTCAGCAGGCATAGAAGCTAATGAAACATCTGCTTTTGTTCAAGAGGTGTTACAAGGCATTGATAAAAATCATATTGGAGCAGAATTAGGTATCGAAGCGCAGGTAACACCTACCATAAAATTAAAAGGTGTTGCATCGTTAGGACAATATACTTACGATAACAATCCTAATTTATATTTAACATCTACAAGTTTTAAAACAGCAGATGGATCGATAGACTTTGGATCATCAAATCTTAAAGATTATAAAATTGCTGGAGGGCCACAACGTGCGTTTTCAGTTGGGTTCGAATATCGCGATCCAGACTACTGGTTTTTTGGTGTAACAACAAACTTCTTCTCTAATGCTTATGTTGATGTGAGTCCGTTAACTAGAACAGAGAATTTCTATTTAGATTCAGATGGCTTACCATTTAATGATTATGATGAAGATATTGCAAATGAATTGTTAAAACAAGAGAAGTTTGACGACTATATGGTTGTAAATCTTACTGGAGGAAAATCATGGAGAATAGGAGATAAATACATCGGCTTTTTTGCAAGTATTAATAACCTGTTAGATAAGGAATATAAAACAGGAGGCTTTGAACAAGGTAGAAATGCCAATTATAGAGAGTTAAGGGACGATAATGCAAATCCGAAACGTGTATTTGGCCCTAAATATTGGTATGGTCGTGGCACGACGTATTTCCTTAATGTAAACTTTAGATTTTAAAAAACAACTATGAAAAATATAATATCAAAAATCATGAATATGAAAACGAATAAATTTTTAACATTATTGCTTGCTATGGTAGCTGGTTTAGCTATTGTATCCTGCGTGCAAGATGACGATTATACGGTTCCAAATAGTTTGGGAAATGAAGAAAATGAGGCGTTAACAAATTTATTAGCTTCAGCTACAGAAGTTAATTTTGCAGACGTTAAGGCAATGTATAATTCTGACCCAGATGATGATGGTGATACTGAAGATGCAATTCCATTTGAAGTCATAAATGATATTTATTTAAAAGGATATGTGTCTTCAAGTGATCAAACTGGGAATTTCTTTAAAGAATTTTTTATTCAAGATAGTCCTAGTGACCCAACTAGTGCATTTAAAATAATTTTAGACCAAGTAGATACCTATAATCAATTTAATAAAGGTCGTGAAGTATATATAAATCTTAAAGGACTAAACATTGGTGAAGAACGAACAGGGAATGGTATATTCACTATTGGTGGAAAATTCACAGAAACTGATCAATATGGAACGACAGTAACAAGAGTAAATGAAAATCAAATTCGCACTAATTTATTGCGTTCAGAAACGACTGAAGAAATTATTCCATTACCAATAAGTTTTTCTCAAATAACGGATGATCATGTTGGGATATTTGTACAGGTTGATGATATTGAATTTGCTGATAATTTAAATGGAGAACGTTATTTTGATCCTATTCAAGTATTTGACACACAAAGAACAATGCAAGCTTGCGGAGGTTTTGTTTATATAGAATTTCCTTTAGAAACTAGTTCTTTTGCTAACTTTAAAGAGCATTTATTGCCAACAGGAAACGGAACTGTAAAAGCTGTAGTAAATAAAACATTTGACGGAGGCACACATATTTTAGCTTTAAATGCTGTAGAAGATGTTAATATGGAATCTGTAAGATGCAGTTTAGCATCTACTATAGTTCAAGAAACTTTTGATGATGCCGTAGATAATACTAATTTAAATACCACTGGTTGGTTAAATGTTGCTGAAGAAGGTGGCGAATTATGGACAGAGCAAGTATTTAGCGGGAATGGATATGCTGAATTCACTGCATTCTCTACTGGTGATTCAAGTAATATAGGATGGTTAATTTCTCCAAGTATTGATATGGATGTATATGATGGTGAGACATTAATTTTTGAAACAGAGCATGCTTTTCCAGATGCTGGTCATGATATGTTAGAGGTGTTTATATCTACTGATTTTGATGGAACTGGAGTAGGGATAGCAACAGCTTCTTGGACTTCTTTAGATTTTGTTAAAAGCTATGAAGAGGATTATAACACATGGTATAACTTTACTAATTCTGGGGAAATAGATTTATCATCTTATACAGGAACTGCTTATATAGCTTTTAAATACACCGGAAGTGATACGGCAAACCAAAATTCAACAATACATATGGACAATTTTGCTGTCTATGGTCAATAGTTAATTTAAGCATAACAAAACCTGCTAATTTTGGCAGGTTTTGTTTTTTAATCAAACCTTGACGATGTCTGTTTTCGACCAACTTTTTTATTATGTGTTCAAGTATTATAAGGATGCTAAAAGTAAAAATGCCAACAACATTGCAATAACGTATATTTCTATTTTACAATGTGCATTAATATTCTTGCTGGGTACTTTTTTTAAAGGGTTCTTTAACCAAATGCATGTTGACATGATGTCTCAAGATAAAATTTGGGTTTTATTTATTTTAACTTCAATGTTTTTATTCTTTAAAAACTGGATGCTATATACTGGTAGAAAGCGTATGATAATAAGTGTAAAAATGATTAAAATGAAATCATCAAGCTACAATATCGTTATGTTGTGGTTATTGCCAGTAGCATGTATTGGTTTAGCTGTGATAATTTATCAAGCGGTATAAATAAAGTTTTGTCATTCCTGTAAAGGTTATGTAATTCGAGGACAAAATTAAGAAGATGAGGAGGTCTTAAAAGCGGAGAACAACTTATTTTGTCAGGTTGAGCGCAGTCGAAACCTATTGAATATTAGCAGTGTAAAGTTCTCGACTGCACTCGAACAGACGGAAAAGCTAACGTTTTAGACAGCCTCATGGCGTATTATTTTTTATTAAAAACTCAAATGTTAAGGGTCTTTTCTCCCGTTTCTAAATTCTTTTTTCTTTCGATAAAAATCACTTCTTCAACGTAATATAAACCGGAAAATGATCGCTATAGCCACCTTTATATTTTTTGCCAACATAGGTTCTAAAAGGTGTGCCTTTAAACTTTCCGTTTAAGAGTTTTAAAAAATCCTCATCAAAAATATTGGCATCATCGTATTGTAATACGCCTTCTTGAGCTTCAAAAAAATTGGTCGTGAAAAGTATTTGATCAAATAAATTCCATTGGCGATTATAGTTTGTTGTTCCGCGACTAAAAGACCGTAAGGTTTCCATAGGGTTAAAAAAATTATAACCGTTAACTAGTTGCTTGATACTATTACTTGACGGGTCATCGTTAAAATCGCCCATAACAATAATTTTTGCGTTAGCATCATTTTGCTTTAAAGCAGAAATAATCTCACCAACTTTATGCGAGGCGGCAAGGCGTTTAGGTTCGGTTTCCTTTTCGCCCTCGCGCCTGGATGACCAATGGTTAACAATAACATGTATTTCTTCCTTGTCAAACAGTCCGGACACCAATAGGATGTCTCTTGTGTAATCTGGTTCTCCATGCTCAGTAACTAAATTAATGCCAAAGGTTTCTGATGAAACAACTTCAAAAATCGTTTCGTCATATAGCAATGCAACATCAATACCGCGTTCGTCAGACGAATCATAATGGACATAATTATACGGCAAATCCGCTAAATGTTTTGAAGCCATTAAATTTTCTAAAACCGATGCGTTTTCAACTTCGCAAACTCCAATAACTGCCGGATGTTTCCCAGTTTCTTTCTTTCCTATATTAGAAATGGCAAAACCTAATTTCCGAAGTTTGTTTTTATAGCGTTTTGGCGTCCATCTTTTAACCGAGGTTGGTAAAAAATCATTGTCGTTTGTAAAGACATCGTCTTGCAGGTCAAATAAGTTTTCCAGATTATAAAAAGCGATGGTATGTAACTTGTTTTCCATTAATTTATATGCTAAAAAGAATGGCTAAAATTAAAATCATCCTTAAAAATATAAAAATTAAAATGGTTGCAATTATGTAACTTTGTGCTTTATTGGTATTTATGATTGAGAAGAAAGATACAAGCTTGGAGAAAGCGGTTTTAATTGGTGTTGTAACTAAAAGACAGGACGGAATAAAGTCTAAAGAATATTTAGACGAACTGGAATTTTTAACCTATACAGCAGGTGGCGAAGTTATAAAACGTTTTACCCAAAACATGGACATGCCAAACCCAAAAACTTTTTTAGGGACTGGAAAGATAGAAGATGTGCGAAAGTTTATAGAAGAAAACGACATAAGTACCGCTATTTTTGATGATGAACTTTCAGCAGCTCAAGAACGCAACATTAGCAAAATTCTTGAATGTAAGGTGCTAGATAGAACTAACTTAATACTCGATATTTTTGCACAACGTGCACAAACCAGTTATGCCAGAACACAAGTAGAACTTGCACAATGTGAATATTTATTGCCACGATTAAAAGGTATGTGGACGCATTTGGAACGCCAAAAAGGTGGGATTGGCATGCGAGGACCTGGGGAAACCGAAATAGAAACTGACAGGCGTATTGTGCGTGATAAGATCGCTTTATTAAAAAATAAAATCAAGATCATAGATAAACAAATGGCCGTACAAAGAGGCAATCGTGGTAAGATGGTTCGCGTAGCCCTTGTAGGTTATACCAATGTTGGAAAATCGACTTTAATGAATGTGATAAGTAAAAGTGATGTTTTTGCCGAAAACAAACTGTTTGCAACGCTCGATACCACGGTTAGAAAAGTTGTGATACAAAACCTTCCGTTTTTACTTTCAGATACGGTTGGCTTTATCCGTAAGCTTCCTACACAACTTGTAGAATCGTTTAAAAGTACGTTGGACGAGGTTCGTGAAGCGGACTTATTACTTCATGTGGTTGATATTTCTCATCCTAGTTTTGAAGAACATATAAATTCGGTTAATAAAATTTTAGGAGAAATTGAGAGTTCAGATAAGCCTATTATTATGGTATTTAATAAGATTGATGCCTATAAACCAGAGCCTTTTGATGATACCGATTTAATTGCAGAAAGAAGCGCAATAAACTATACACTTGATGAATGGAAAAGCACTTGGATGCACAAAGTTGGAAACAATGCCTTATTTATATCGGCATTAAATAAAGAAAACCTTGGGGATTTTAAAAAGCGCGTGTATGATGAAGTTAGACAAATTCATATAACTCGTTTCCCTTACAATCATTTTCTATATCCAAATTATGAAGAACAGTAAATAAAAAAAATCGCCAATTGGCGATTTTTTTTATTTAAAAGTTTAACTTTTAGAAGGAATAACTTACCCCAAAGGTAGTATACACTTGAATTTTATTATCTATGGTATCAAAAGTTGCCGCTGTATCATCTAACGTATTAACGGCATAATTAAGTGCCTCTTGTTTACTATCTCTTAAGCCCAATTCAAAACCAAGACCAATCCCTTTCCAAAAGGAATAACTTAAAGAGTTGATCCACGTCCAGTTGGATAAATTAGAACTTTTATAACTAAAGAACATCGATAGATCAGATGCAAATTTAAGATCCCCAATAGATTTAGAATAGTTTGCTACTATTTTGGCTCCAAATGAAGACATAAAAATGGTGTCCTCATCGCTAAAAACAAAATTATAGTTTAAAGGATGAACAACAACAAGTAAATCGTTTATAGGTGTCCAAGTTATACCAACACCCAAATCAAGATAACCGGGATCGTTAAAGTTACTTAATAGCGTTGTTCTATATTCCCCTAGTGTTGAAGCTGCTAATTTCTCACTCAACTTATAACCAAAAAGTGATGAAACACTAAAAACATCTGTCGTTTGCTTAAAACCGCTATCGTCTGTTTGGTCATCTTTATCATCCAATTTTACCCAACCTAAATTAAAATTTCCTGTATTAAACCAGAAGTATTTTTCTCTTTGCAGTTTAGCAAATGGGTTAATGGTTATACCAATCCTACCTGCCGAATTGTTAGGAGCATCTTGCGAATACCAATTATTAAAGTCAGAAAAACTAGCACCAATAGTTCCAAAAGCACCAATTGTCCATCCTGGTAATGCGTCAATTTCAGCTTGAATCGTGTCAATTCTAGATTGTATCGCTGCAATAGAGTCATTTTTTATTGCTTGTTCCGATTTCAATTCTTCTTTTGTCTGAGATTGAATAGATAATAAGCCAACAAAAAAAGCAGAGAGTAAAATTATTTTTTTCATGTTATGTAAATTTTTGGAATGCAAAGATAGTATTTGGAGAATATACTGCAAAATTAATAAACGAAATTAATGTGCTGTAATTCAATCAACTAAAAATTAATTCTATTTTTTGAAAAGCGGCACCGAAGAACATGCTTCCCCATACATAATGGATTTAACGACGGGCTTTAATTTATTGGCCATCATGATATAAGCATTTTGAGGCACAGGTTTTTTAGAACATCCTTTTATAACTATAAGCTTGTCTTTGAATTTAGAAACATCCAAAACCTCAATTATTTCCTGATAGATTGAGGTCTCTAAAATTTCAAGATTCCCAATAGAGATTTTTTTAGCAAAAGGTTGAATATTTATACTGATAAGCATAAACGCCCAAGCAGGAATTATGGCATCGGTACTACAGGTTAATGCAACATAGGCATTTTTATATTGTGACCAATCATGCTGTTTTACGGAAGCTCTAAATTCTTTTTCTCTCAACACAAAGCCTTCAAAAAGCCAGTCTTTAACATCAAACAGAATGCGCTCGCCCTCAGGGTAATAATCCTCAAGATCTAAAGTGATTAGCTTGCTATTGGCAACTCTATTTATGATTTCTTCTGCCATTTTAAGTGACCTTTCTACTAGGCTCAAGGTGACATTTAGTCTCTAATATTTTATTACTGCAAACTGACAACTGACGACTGCCAGTTAAATTAAAGCATTCCTAATTCCAGTTTCGCTTCTTCACTCATTAAATCTTGAGTCCAAGGCGGATCGAAGGTGATTTCAACTTCGGCGGTTTTTACCTCATTAAGCGATTTAATTTTTTCTTCTACTTCTAGCGGAAGCGTTTCGGCAACAGGACAATTAGGCGTTGTTAAGGTCATTAGGATTTTTACTTCATAATCCTCATTAACAAAAACATCATAAATTAATCCTAGTTCGTAAATATCTACTGGGATTTCCGGATCGAATATGGTTTTAAGAACCCTTACTATTTTTTCGCCTAAAGCATTAGTATCTATAGCTGTATCGTTCATTTTAATTTAACTGTGTTTGGTATGCAATGGCATACATTTTAAGTTGTTTAATCATACTCACCAAACCGTTAGCGCGTGTTGGTGATAAATGTTCTTTTAAGCCTATTTGATCAATAAAAGCGGTATCGGCTTCAATGATATCTTTTGGGTGTTGATGGGAAAAAACACGTATTAAAATAGCAATAATACCTTTAGTAATAATAGCATCGCTTTCGGCAGTAAAGATTATTTTATCATCATGCATTTCGGCATGCACCCAAACTTTACTTTGGCAACCCTTTATTAAGTTGGTTTCTATTTTATATTCATCTTCAATTAAGGGCAGTGTTTTTCCTAAATCGATCATATATTCGTAACGGTCTTCCCAATCGTCAAACATGGAGAACTCATCAATAATTTCGTCTTGTATATCTTGTATAATCACTTTGGTAATTTCAAGCAAAAATACAACAAGAAATGTTGCTATTCAATGTTTTCGGAAAGAGATAAGATTTCTTTAACAAAGGACGCAATGGCTTTTGGCGGATTACCATGATCGAAACTTTCCGTTTCATAAGTAACATTATCAGAAACTATTTTTAAATGCGCAATGGCAGCACCATCATACTGATGTGCTTTTGAAGGCGCTTCTAGTTTTGAAAGATTTTCTGCATCAATAGTTTTAAGCAAGCTCATAAGTTTATGCCAATCAGCTTTAGAACACGCTTTGGTAATGGGTTTAAAATCTCTATTCTTTTGAACCGAAATGGTTGAATTGTTAATTACAATATGATTAAATATACCACGAGATACAGCCAAATAATCAAAAGTATAATCACTGTCTTGAGTGATTTGTAAAGTAGTATTTAAACTGGCTTTTATTAAGGTTTTACTTCCTTTTTTCAGTTTCAAAGTGTTGTTTTCAAATGAGAATAGGTTAACATCACCTAAAAAACCAAGTATATGGGCTTCAATTATATTAGTTTCTCCTTGACATAATTTTCTAGTAGACGCTAATGCTCCAAAAGTAATGGTATTACCATTCGTTTTATAATTTCCAAAGAAGTGATTACAACCAGAAAAACCTGAAATTTTATTTGTGGCCTTCTCAAATTCAAGTGTAAGACCGTTGGGTAATGTATTGTCAACACCTAGTTTTTTAATAACGTATAATCCCGAAGGGATTTCTATACTGGTAGTGTCTTGCAAACTTACTGTAGCTTTAGTGTTCTTGCAGGACAGAATTAAAAACACGCTAAATATTATTGTAAGATATTTTATTGGTATCATAATCCATGGATTTCTAAATATAATAATACAAAAAAGAGACACCAAAGGCTAAGACAACATCATTTTTGCTTTTTTAAGGCCTTCAACTAGGGCATCAATTTCTTCCTTTGTATTATAAAATGAAAACGACGCTCTTACCGTACCGGGAATTTTATAAAAATCCATGATAGGTTGGGCACAATGATGTCCTGTTCTAACGGCGATTGCCATTTTGTCAAGAATGGTTCCAATGTCATAAGGATGAATCTCTTCAATGTTGAATGAAATCACAGTGGTTTTTTGTTTTGAAGTACCGTAGATTTTTAAACCTTCAATACTTAAAAGCTTTTCAGTCGCATAGTCCAGCAATTCATTTTCGTATTGGGCTATAGCATCAAAATCGATGGAATTCATATAATCTATGGCAGTTCCAAAAGCAATCCCACCACAAATGTTAGGCGTACCTGCTTCGAATTTATGTGGTAAGTCAGCATAGGTTGTTTTTTCAAAAGTAACTTGGGCAATCATTTCGCCACCACCTTGATATGGTGGTAACTTATTTAGCCATGCTTCTTTACCATAGAGCATACCAACACCAGTTGGCCCACACATTTTATGTGCTGATGCTACATAAAAATCGACATCCAAAGCCTGAACATCCGGTTTTAAATGTGGGCAGGCTTGTGCACCATCAATTAAAACCGCTGCACCAACACGATGGGCTTTTTTTATAATTTCTTCAATGGGATTAATAGTCCCTAAAGCATTTGAAATATGATTGACAAATACCAATTTTGTTTTATCTGAAAGGAGTTTGTCATAATCACCCATAACCAATTCACCTTCCTGATTCATTGGAATTACCTTTAAACATGTGCCTGTTCGCTCGCACAACATTTGCCAAGGCACAATATTGCTATGGTGTTCTAAAGCCGAAACAATAACCTCATCGCCTTTCATTAAGATTGAAGAAAAACCATTCGCGACCAGATTTATGCTATGCGTTGTTCCAGAAGTTAATATAATCTCATGAGAATGTTTCGCATTAAAATGCTTCTGAATGCTTAGTCTAGCTTTCTCATAGGCATCGGTCGCTTCCTGACTTAAGCTATGTACACCGCGATGAATATTGGCGTTGTAATTTGAATAATAATCAACAATAGCATCAATGACGACTTGTGGTGTTTGGGAGGTTGCCGCATTATCAAAATACACTAATGGTTTTCCATTGACTTTCCGGGACAATATCGGAAAGTCCTTACGGATGTTCTCAACATCAAAACTTGTATGTTGTATTGCAGATTTCATTTAAAGATCAAATCCAATATTGACTCCGAGTTGTTTGGCTATTAATTTGTTAATACGTTGTTTCAATTCCGGAATTTTAACCGAATTTAATACATTATTGTTAAAAGCATACATAAGTAATGCTTTGGCTTCTTTTTCAGGAATCCCTCTTGTACGTAAATAAAACATGGCATTATCATCTAACTGCCCAATGGTACAACCGTGAGAGCACTTCACATCATCGGCAAAAATCTCGAGCTGTGGTTTTGTATTTATAGTCGCTTTATCGCTAATAAGAATATTATTATTGGCCTGAAACGCGTTGGTTTTTTGAGCTTCTTTATCTACGACCACTTTACCATTGAAAACACCAACAGCGCTATCGCCAAAAACACCTTTGTAATCCTGATGGCTTTCACAATTTGGTTCTATATGATGCACCAACGTATTATGATCTACATGTTGCTTATCTCCAATTATCGTAATGCCTTTTAGAGTAGAATCGATACGCTCTCCATTTTGGAAGAAATTTAGATTGTTTCGCGTTAATTTTCCTCCAAAAGAAAAAGTGTGTACTGAACAATGACTTTCTCGCTTTTGATTTACGAACGTATTGTCTATTAAAGACGCATTCGCATTGTCGTTTTGCACTTTATAATAATCTACAATGGCACGTTTGTTCGCATATATTTCGGTAACGCAGTTTGTTAATACAGGATTATCGGTTAAACTTTGATGGCGCTCAATAATTTGCACATGAGAATTTTCATCGACTACAATTAAATTACGCGGTTGTAACATTAAAGCCGATTCGTTTCCTGTTGAAAAATGTAAAACCTGGATTGGTTTTTCAACCAGCTTGTTTTTTGGAATATGAATAAATGCACCTTCGTTAGAAAAGGCTGTATTTAAAGACGACAAACCATCCTTTGTCGCTATTTTATTGAAATAGTTTTCAATTACTAAACGGTACTTTGGCTTACATAAAGCTGCCGACATTAAGCAGACATCCATACCATCATGTGTTGTTTCGGAAAGATGTGACGAGTATTTCCCGTCAATAAATACAATTTTATAAGTGTCTATATCGTGAATAAAGTATTTTTTTACATCGCGATACTCCAATGCATTTTCCTTTTGAGGGAATACGCTATAGTTATGTTTTAATATACGGTTTAGCGATGTGTATTTCCAAGCTTCTTCTTTTTTAGTAGGGAATCCTTTTTCTTCAAAAGTCTTGATCGCTTCGCTTCTAATGCCATGTACATATGCATCTACATCTACTTGATTTTCGAATGCTAAAAACGAGGATACTAATTTTTCTTTTAAATCCATTTTTTATGAATACGCCATAATTTCAGGCGCATTAAATTTTAAATATTGATTTTCATCAATCTTGTTTTCATTATTTCCTTTTTCTAAAAGGTCTTTTATGGTCAAGGCAATTTCATAAGCCAAAAGCGGTGGCACAGCATTCCCAATTTGTTGGTATTGGCTTAATCCTTTTTCCCAGCTCATTTTGGTACGCATACCTTTAAAAATAAAATCATCGGGGAAAGATTGCAATCTAGCACCTTCTCTAGCTGTAAAATTCCTATCTAAAGAAGGATGAATAAAATTACTTTGGAATGAAGCGGCTATAGTAGGAGCAGGTTTGTTACCATGTAACCTTTGATTGTTTTGGCTAAACTTTATTGTAGATTTTTTTGTAGGATTACCACGTTGAACGGCACCATGAGTGTCCCAAACATTGAGCAAACCTTCACCATTTTTTATGGCTTTAAATCTCTCGATAAGGCGTTGGGTATGTCGCATGGCAATATGATTGTACACTTTTGAAGTGCTTTTTCGCATAAATTGTTGATACGCATTTTGAGCTTCAACAGGATAATCTTGTATTTCTGTACCTTGGCAAGCTTCAATAATGGGTAAATCTGAAATCGCTTCTTTCACCGTTATGGCTTCAGCATATTTTTTGTTCGGAAATTCCGGTGTTATTTCTAAATCTTTACGAAACCCGATGACGATAATGCGTTCTCTGGATTGTGGTACGCCATAATCTGATGCTTTGAGTACTTCGTATTTTACATGATAGCCAAAGAGTCCTGCGTTTTCAAATTCGGTAAGAATCTGTTTTATAACCTGACCAGATTTCATAGACAACAAACCTTTTACGTTTTCCATAACAAATGCTTTAGGATTGTGCCAGTTTATAATTTTCACAAACTCATAAAAGAGCTTGTTTCTTGGGTCTTCAGATACTTTATTCCGTCTCTTGTTTGCGAGACTAAAGCCTTGGCAAGGTGGTCCACCTATGACGACATCAACTTCGGTAGTAATATGCCTTTCGAAATCTTCTTTTTTAATATCGGATAAATCTCCACAAATAAAAGGTGTATTTGGGAAATTTACTTTAAACGTTTTTTCACAATTCTCATCTATATCAGACGCCAAAACAGCGTTGAATCCAGCCCATTTAAAACCAAGAGACATGCCGCCACAGCCTGAAAATAAATCGATAGTATTTAAAACTTTCTCTTGCACTAAATCTTGAATAAATTAAGCGTTCACTTCTTCCTTAATCCAATCGTAACCTTTTTCTTCAAGCTCATGAGCCAATTCTTTAGTCCCGGATTTTACAATTTTACCATTGTATAATACATGAACAAAGTCAGGAACAATATATTCTAATAAACGCTGATAGTGTGTGATAAGAATAACGGCATTATCTTTACTTTTTAGTTTGTTAACACCGTTGGCAACGATACGAAGGGCATCAATATCAAGACCAGAATCGGTTTCATCAAGAATGGCTAGTTTAGGTTCTAACATCGCCATTTGAAAGATTTCATTACGCTTTTTTTCGCCACCCGAAAACCCTTCGTTCAACGAACGCGATAAAAATTTCCTATCAATTTCTAACAGTTCCGATTTTTCACGAATGAGTTTCAACATTTCGTTTGCAGGCATATCGGCAAGGCCTTTAGCCTTTAGCGTTTCGTTAATTGCCGTTTTCATAAAGTTTGTTACCGAAACGCCCGGAATCTCTACAGGATATTGAAACGACATAAAAACACCTTTATGCGCACGCTCTTCGGCAGCGAGTTCATCAATATTTTCATCTTCGAAAAGAATTTCTCCTTGCTCTACTTCATATTCTTCTTTTCCGGCAATCACCGATGCCAATGTGCTTTTTCCAGAACCGTTGGGCCCCATGATAGCATGAACTTCTCCAGCCTTCACCTCAAGATTTACACCTCTTAAAATGGTTTTATCTTCAACACATGCGTGTAAATTATTTATCTTTATCATGTACTAATTTCCTAATTTTATTACTTCGTTATCCTGCGGATTTGGTTCGGTTATACTTAATATTTCTTTTATTTCTACACGAAAAGGCCAACCTTCATCATCATCATCTTTTGGCGTTATTTTTCCGCGAATTTCCACAGGAACCATATCGGTAGCTTCTTTTTTATACTGTTGCACTTGTTTGTCCAGTTCATGCATCTTTTCATTAATGACAACAGCATATACTTCGGCATGTGTTTGTAAAACTGCAGCATCGGCAAAATATATAAACTCCCCTTTTAAAAGCGTTAATCCATCGCTTTGCTTGGCTGTTTTTTCTGGATTATCTGCTGTAATCATTTCTTTTTCAGCATCTTTTTTTGTTTCGTTTTTGCAGCTTATTAAAGCCGAAATACACAGTGCTAATAGGAATACTTTTTTCATACTTATAATTTTTATCCGACTGATCCTTCTAAACTAATCTCTAATAATTTTTGTGCTTCTACGGCAAATTCCATAGGAAGCTTATTTAAAACATCTTTACTAAACCCATTTACAATCAAGGCAATCGCCTTTTCGGTCTCAATACCACGCTGATTACAGTAAAAAATTTGATCTTCTCCAATTTTACTAGTGGTTGCTTCGTGTTCTATTTGGGCGGTTTTGTTCTTAACTTCTATATATGGAAAGGTATGCGCACCACAATCGTTGCCCATAAGTAAACTATCACATTGTGAGAAGTTACGCGCATTATCTGCCCGAGAACTTATTTGTACCAATCCACGATACGAGTTTTGCGATTTTCCTGCGGAAATACCTTTAGAAATAATGGTTGATTTAGTATTCTTACCAAGATGAATCATTTTGGTTCCTGTATCGGCTTGCTGATAGTTATTGGTTACTGCAATAGAATAAAACTCACCAACAGCATTATCACCTTTCAAGATACAACTAGGATATTTCCAGGTTACTGCACTACCAGTTTCAACCTGCGTCCATGAGATTTTTGCATTTTTCTCACATAGACCACGTTTGGTCACAAAATTAAAGACACCACCTATACCTTCAGCATTTCCAGGATACCAGTTTTGAACTGTACTGTATTTTATTTCGGCATCATCAAGTGCTATCAATTCTACAACGGCAGCGTGTAGTTGATTTTCATCACGGCTAGGCGCTGTACAACCTTCGAGGTAACTTACATAACTACCTTTATCTGCAATAACCAATGTGCGCTCAAACTGTCCTGTGCCCGCTTGATTAATTCTGAAATATGTTGAAAGCTCCATTGGACAACGCACACCTTTTGGAATATAACAGAATGAACCATCACTAAATACAGCCGAATTTAAAGCGGCATAAAAGTTGTCTTTTTGTGGGACTACGGTGCCAAGATGTTTTTTTACTAATTCTGGATGTTCTTTGATTGCTTCAGAAATACTCATGAAAATAATGCCTTTTTCGCCTAAAGTCTTTTTAAACGTAGTAGCAACTGAAACTGAATCGACAACAATATCCATGGCGACATTATTCATCATTTTCTGTTCATCGACCGAAATGCCCAATTTTTTATACATTGCTAGTAGGTCTGGATCTACATCGTCTAATGTTTTATTTGGATCTACAGATGTTGGTGCAGAATAATAAGCGATGGCTTGAAAATCTGGTTTCTTGTAATGTACATTCGCCCATTCTGGCTCTATCATTTGTTGCCAAGCACGAAAGGCTTCCAAACGCCAATCGGTCATCCACTGCGGCTCTTCTTTCTTTTTGGAAATCGCACGAACAATATCTTCGTTTAAGCCAATAGGAAAAGTATCCGAATCAATATCGGTATAAAAACCATATTCGTATTCTTTGGTTTTAAGTTCTTCCCTTAAATCGTCTTCAGTGTACTTGTTCATTATCTAAAATTTATAAGGAGAAACTTTCGCCACAACCGCAAGTACGGTTAGCGTTAGGGTTGTTAAACACAAAGCCTGCTCCGTTTAACCCCCCAGAATATTCTAGGGTTGTTCCAATAAGGTATAAAAAGCTTTTTTTATCGACTATAATTTTCACGCCATTGTCTTCAAACACTTTGTCATCTTCTTGCTGTTCTTTATCAAACTTTAAATCGTACGACAAACCGGAACAACCACCACTTTTAACACCAACTCTAACATAATCGTTGGTTGCATTATAGCCTTCATCTTGCATAAGCTCGACGACTTTCTTTTTTGCGGTTTCAGATACTTTAATCATAATTCTTATATAGATTATTTCACGTGTCCTAAATAATTTTTCTATTTGTCACGTGTAACCTTAATTAATAAAAACATTTATTTTCTGCTAAATTAATAAATATTTTTATTAAGACAGTTTCTAAATAGTGTGCAAATATACAATATTAGTCCTGTTATACCTCACTACCTAACATTATATTAGTATATGGTTGGATAGGTTTTTGTTATGGATTTTGAAA
>CAXMOQ010000045.1:0-16110 GCA_964195015.1 uncultured Flavobacteriaceae bacterium
GAATCTTACGATTTCACGGGAATGACAATTTCAGCGGAAACCCCGAGGCAGAGCCTCGAGGAATTCTTTTCGATTTAATTAGCTGGGATTAATGATTCCCACCCCTTCTGCGAATAGCAACAATTAACTTTGTAAAAATTTTCATCTATCTTCGTTTAATAGTCGATAAAATCAACTTGTGCTGAATTTGATTCAGTATTGAAACTGAATTTATCTTAACAATAAACAATATATCCTAATTTTTTACATCCAAAGCATCACGCAGGGCATTCCCAATAAGCATAAACGCCATAACTAAACTCATAATGCATAATCCTGGAATCATGGCAAGATATGGTTTCCCAAGTATAATATAATTGTAGTGATCTTTAATCATAGCGCCCCAACTTGCCATAGGTGGTTGTGCGCCAATCCCCAAAAAACTTAAGCCGCTTTCAATTAAAATAGCAGCAGCGAAATTTGCAGCCGATATCACAATGATTGGTGCCATAATATTAGGCAGAATATGTTTTGTAATAATCCTAAAGTCATTATACCCCAATGCTCTTGCTGCGGTTACATATTGCATTTCCTTGGCACTAATGATTTGCCCGCGAACCACTCTGGCAACCTCAACCCACATGGTAAGCCCAACAGCAATAAATACTTGCCAAAACCCTTTACCCAAAGCTAAGGTAATGGCGATAACCAATAATAATGTTGGAATAGACCAGGTTACATTAATCAACCACATAATTAAGGCATCAACCTTACCGCCAAAATAACCTGCGATACTTCCCAAAAAAATGCCAATAACCAACGAAATAAAAACAGCAACAAAACCAATAAAAAATGAAATTCTTGCGCCAACAAGTACACGGCTTAATAAGTCCCTTCCATATTTATCGGTTCCTAAATAGAAGGTTTTTTCCTTGATTAATTCTTCAACTTGTGCCCTTGAAAAGTTGGCTAACGGCAGTGTTTTTATCATCCCTTCCAAACCATCTGAAGCATATTCGGTGTAAATAATAGTGTCATTTTGGATGTGATACTCTGCTATTGGGATTTCTGTATCTGTATTTTTTTTTCCGAAGAACAGCTTATCAAAAAAGCTTTGATCTGCTTCAATTTGAGAAGGAATGGTTAGCATTTGTACTTTAAACCCAGGTTTTTTTGAATGAATTGCCAAATGCATCTGATTTGCGTTCGCCGAATTATCTGGGGCAAACGCATAGGCAAACACCGACACAACGCCAACCAAGACAATAAAATAAAAACTAAAAACGCCCCAAAAGTTCTTTTTAAACTTTTGGAGCGCTAACTGTCTTAATGAGTGCGTTGTGTTACTCATATATTAGCTTATTCTTTTACAGCAGCAACCTTTATTTTCTTAATGGCGTACGACATTTTTAAATCCTCAAGCACATTTAATGCTTCTTCTATATAAACATCTTGGCTTAAGCCCTCATGCCAACGTTCGCGTTTTAACCGTAAAACAGAATCTTTTTCAAAAAGCCTTTTTTCATACGGTAGCGATTCGAATGTTAAATTGGTTTTATAATCAGATATTTTATCAAATTGTTTTGCTTCCTCCTCGTTCAAATCGAGTTGTTTCTTATATTTATTATAGTTTAGGGAATAGGTAGTTTCATCCATCCTATTTTTTACCCATTTAGCATTTTCTTCAATAAGTTGCAATTGTTCACTATTACTCATCCGATCAATACTATTTTTTATGGTGGTATCGTAATCAAAATAGCTATCCCAGAGTGCATAATCGGCTGCTTGAATTTCATCCCAAGGCAACGGGTTTTCTTGATCTTTTTCCCCAATATTAATAAAACTATAGCGATCCGGGACAACAACATCACTTTTAACACCTTCCAACTGTACCGAACCTCCATTAATTCTATAATATTTTTGCGTTGTAATTTTAAGTGCACCGAGATCCCCATTGGTATTATTTCTAACCATTCTATTCAAATCCATTACCTGTTGGACAGTCCCTTTTCCATACGTTTGCTTACTCCCAATAATAATAGCACGTTTATAATCTTGCATGGCCGCAGCCATAATTTCTGAAGCCGATGCCGACAATTCATTAACTAAAATAACCAATGGTCCATCCCAAACAATAGATTTATCTCTGTCCTTTAAAACTTCCTTTGGTTCTCCTGTTGCACGAACTTGAACTACCGGACCATCCTTAATAAACAAGCCTGCCATGTCTATAACCGTCTGTAATGAACCACCTCCATTATTTCGTAAATCCAATACTAACCCTTCCATGCCCTGTTCTTTAAGGCGTTCAATTTCTTGCTTGATGTCTGAAGCTGCATTTCGGTTTTTATAATCATCAAAATCGGCATAGAATTTAGGAAGATAAATAACCCCGAATTGTTTATCATTTTTATTTACAATTGAAGACTTGGCATAAGTCTCTTCAATTTCCACTATGTCGCGTGTAATGGTAATATCTTTTATTGTTCCATCCACCTTTTTTACCGTCAGGATCACTTTCGTACCTTTAGGGCCTTTAATATATTTTACAGCATCACCGGTACGCATGCCAACAATGTTAACAGGATGCTCTTCGTTTTCTTGTCTCACTTTTAATATGATATCGCCAACTTCTAATTCTTTACCAAGCCACGCTGGTCCGCCTGAAATAAGTTCGATGATCTTAATATTATCCATACGCTTTGTCAACCTCGCACCAATACCTTCAAGTTTTCCTGAAATCATTTGGTCAAAAGCATCTTTATCCTCGGGAGCAAAATAAAATGTGTGCGGATCGAATTCTTCAACAATGGCATTAACATACATGGAAAACCAATCTTTACGTTCTAAATCATCGACATAATCATTATAATACCGATCAATTAGGTCTAATGTCGACTCTCTAACTTCTTCTTCAATTTCTATTTCAGACTTCAATACATAAGCCTCATCATTTTCCTTATTTTGTATTTCTTCATTAAGTACATCATTATAATTTGAAATCGCAGATAGCTTAAGTTGTTTTCTCCAACGATCTTTCAATTGCTTTTTGTTTCTTATATATTCAAGATTTTCATAATCTGCATTAAAGTCTTCATCAATTGTAAAATCAAAAGGGCGTTCTAAAACTTGTTTATAAACTATTTTAGATTCTTCGATACGTTTCAATAAGCGCGCATGCGTCAAACTAAAAAACGAAATTTCGTATGCTTTTAATTGATCGTCAAGTTTAGTTTCAAACTTTTTGAATTCATCGATATCTGATTGGTAGAAGTAGCGTTTATATGGATCAATTCGCTCTAAATAATCTGAAAATACTTCGGTCGAAAACTCATCATTAATATCTTGTGGATCAAAATGACCTTGTTGTAAAACATAGGTGATAACTTGAATTAACAACTTATCTTTATCGGGGTCGCTAAATGTTTTTGATGTAAAACTACATGACGCAAAAGCCAGAAGCAGCACTAACAATAAAATTTTATAATTCCTTTTCATAAATCTATTCATAATGTTCTTTAATGGTATATGTCATTTGTCGTTGTGATTATCTACTCTTTACGAAACAATCATTTACAACGCACTTCATAATGCTATAAAAATGTATGTTATAATTTTCACTAAAATAAAGAAAAAACCATGCCAACAATACCAATTGCTACTAATTTTTTGTTAAACCGAACAAATACAGAGTTTCCAATGTAAATTATGTATTTTAGCTTTGCTATAAAAAGACTTTTGATGATTAAAAAACCGCTTATCTTAGTGACCAATGACGACGGGATAAATGCGCCCGGAATCAGGACATTAATTCATGTAATGAACACCATTGGAGATGTTGTTGTTGTTGCTCCGGATAGTCCGCAAAGCGCCATGGGACATGCCATTACCATAAATTCGACGTTGTATTTAGAGCGTGTAAAAGTAGATGATGGCCCACAAATAGAATATAGTTGTTCTGGGACGCCAGCCGATTGTGTTAAAATCGCGATAAATGAAATTCTGGACAGAACACCGGATCTTTGCGTTTCGGGTATTAATCATGGATCAAACTCATCCATCAACGTTATATATTCCGGCACGATGAGTGCTGCGCTCGAAGCCGGCATAGAAGGCATTCCTGCCATTGGTTTCTCGCTTCTGGATTATAATTGGAACGCTAATTTTAATGCTACAAAAAAGTATGTAAAGACCATTACTGACCTTGTTTTAAAACACGGTCTGTCTCTAGGTGTTGTATTAAACGTGAATCTTCCTAATCTATTAGAAAAAGACATAAAAGGTGTTAAAATTTGTAGGCAGGCCAAAGCCAATTGGGAAGAAGAATTTGACAAACGTCAAAACCCTCAAGGCAGGGATTATTATTGGCTTACAGGAAAATTTGTTAATTTAGATCATGGCGAAGACACCGACGAATGGGCATTAAACAATGGTTATGTTTCGGTGGTGCCTGTTCAGTTTGATTTAACAGCGCATCATTGCATTCAGCATCTAAATACTTGGAATTTAAATGATTAAAAAGGAAGTTTTTATTGGTATTCTTGTTGGTTTGGTAGCCAACGCTATTGGATTGTTCATAGCAGCATCCTTTTTAGGAAATGGAGACGATTTTCCCACGGTTTTAAAATCGGCTTCGACCGAAGGATTTTTAGGAAAACTTATAAGCTTAGGTGCTATTTTAAATTTGATTGCTTTTTTTATTTTTATTAAGAAAAAACAGGATTATCGTGCCAGAGGTGTATTATTAGCAACCGTTTTTGTTGCCATCTTTACATTTATTTTAAATTTATGTAATTCTAATTGATTTATGAAATGAGACACAACAACTATTTTAACACTACCAATATGATTCTTGGCGAATTACATTTGACGGATAAAAAACAATAAGAATAAACAGATGAAATATTACATTATTGCAGGAGAAGCATCTGGCGATTTACATGGCTCAAACCTTATGAAGGCGTTACAAAAAGAAGATGTAAACGCAAGCTTTAGGTTTTGGGGTGGCGATCTCATGCAACATGTAAGTGATGGTTTGGTAAAGCATTATAAAGACCTGTCCTTTATGGGGTTTCTTGAAGTGTTGCTGAACATTAGAACCATTTTTAAAAACCTATCATTTTGTAAAAGCGATATCGAAAGTTTTAATCCTGATGTCATTATTTTTATCGATTATCCAGGGTTTAATCTTCGTATTGCTAAATGGGCAAGACAAAAAAACTATAAAACGCATTTTTACATTTCGCCACAAATCTGGGCTTGGAAAGAAAATAGGATAAAAGCCATTAAACGTGACGTCGATAAAATGTATGTGATCTTGCCTTTTGAAAAAGATTTCTATGAAAAGAAACACAACTATACAGTGGCATTTGTTGGTCATCCTTTAATAGATGCTATTGCTTATAGAATTCAAGTTGATGAATATGAATTTAGAGCAGATTATGAATTAAGTGACAAACCCATAATTGCCGTTTTACCGGGAAGCCGAAAACAAGAAATAAAAAAAATGCTTTCGGTCATGTTAAGTGTGGTAGATGATTATTCGGATTATCAATTCGTAATTGCAGGAGCACCAAGTCAGGATTTTGAGTTTTATAAACAATTCATTAATAACGCTAATGTTCATTTTGTAGCTAATAAGACTTATGATTTATTAAGTGTTTCAACGGCCGCTATGGTAACCTCTGGAACGGCAACGCTTGAAACTGCCCTGTTTAAAGTCCCGCAAGTGGTTTGCTATAAAGGCAGTTGGTTATCCTACCAGATTGGAAAACGCTTGGTTAAACTGGATTATATCTCTTTGGTTAATTTAATTATGGACAAAGAAGTTGTTATAGAGCTTATCCAAAATAATTTCAATACTAAAAGACTTAAAGAAGAACTAGACATTATCCTCGATAGTTATGAGCGCACTAGATTCTTTATTAACTATTACGAACTAGAAAAGAAACTTGGTGGAAAAGGTGCCAGTGAAAATGTTGCGAATTTAATATATAAGGCCTTAAATAGGTGAATTTAATATGTGGAAAACCCTTATTGCTCTACTACTTATTTTAGGTTTAGCCTCATGTAAATCACGTAAAAATATTCCTGCTGAAACTAAAAAAAATGATGCCTTCTCTACTGAAGTAATTAGTCCTAAGACTACAGCAAATCCAAACAACCTCATTAAAAATATCATCGCAAACGCTGAAGCATTTAATGGCGTTCGCTATAAATACGGAGGCACCACTAAGACTGGAATGGATTGTTCAGGATTAGTTTATACAGCCTTTAAAAAAGAGAACATCAAATTGCCAAGAATCTCAAGAGATATGGCAAAAAGCGGCTTTCAGGTTGCTCTAGAAGATGTACAGGAAGGCGATTTGCTTTTCTTTCAAACCAATAAAAAAAGAAACGTTATTAATCACGTGGGTCTGGTTGTTACATCGCGAACGGGCAACATCGAGTTTATTCATGCTACCACGAGCAAAGGTGTTATAGTATCTTCACTTGCAGAACGTTATTGGTATTATTCTTTTAAAGAAGCACGTAGGATTTTGTAAGATATTTACTATCTTTCTTACATGAAGTTCCTCAACTTTATCATTATTAAACTTACTACTTGTTTGGTTGCCGGTATTTGTTTGGCATTTTTTATAAAAATCCCACTATCACATACCATCTATGCTACTGCATTTTTTATATGTGCTTTATTTGTGTCTTATATAATGTCAAGACAACACTTTATTAAAACGATTCGGTTTGGTCTTCTTGCCTTTTTAACAACCATTTCAATAGGTGCATTAGTTGTAAATCTTCATAATCAGAAACACTTTGAGAACCATTATTCCCATTATATTTCTTCTGAAAATGATGCCGTAAAAACGATTACTTTTAGAGTTAGAGAAGTTCTTAAATCTGGAAATTATCATGATAAATACATCGTTGATGTCCTAAAAATCGAAGATGATTTTGTTTTAGGAAAATTACTGCTTAATGTTGAAAAAGACACTTTGACGCAACGCTTAAAAGTTGATGATAGACTGATTATAAAAGCGGCATTCCAAAATATAAACGCACCATTAAATCCGAATCAATTTGATTATGTAAAGTATTTAGAGAAACAATATATCTATCATCAAGTATTTGCCAATAATGCCACCTTATTTAAAGTTAGCACTCACAAACATACAGTGCTCGGTTTAGCAGCCAGACTCCGAGAAAACATCAATGTAAAGCTTCGGTCTTACAACTTTAAAGCGGACGAATTAGCTATAATCAACGCCCTTTTATTGGGGCAACGGCAAGATATTGATAAAGATATTTATGATAATTATACCAATGCCGGTGCCGTACATATTTTAGCCGTTTCTGGATTGCATGTCGGGATTGTCTTTTTAATGTTAAGCGTCTTCTTCAAACCGTTGGAACGCTTAAAACATGGTATTTTAATAAAAGCTATCATCATCGTCGGGATTCTCTGGAGCTTTGCCATCATTGCGGGATTATCGGCTTCAGTAACAAGAGCGGTCACTATGTTTAGTATTGTTGCCATAGGCATGCATTTAAAACGACCGGCCAACATATATAATACGTTGGCAATCTCCATGTTTGTTTTATTGCTGTTCAAACCTATGTTTCTGTTTGATGTTGGATTTCAATTAAGTTATGCAGCAGTTTTTGCAATCGTTTGGATTTATCCAATGCTTTATAAACTCTGGAAACCTAAATATAAGATCGTTGATAAATTCTGGCAGGTTTTTGTGGTTACCACCGCAGCTCAATTTGGTGTTGTCCCGTTAAGCTTATTTTATTTTCATCAATTTCCTGGATTATTCTTTGTTTCAAATTTAGTTATTGTTCCTGTGCTAGGGTTTATATTGGGATTTGGAATACTGGTTATTCTACTTGCTTTACTGAATATTCTCCCCAATTTTATTGCCGAAATTTATGGTAGCATCATTGGATTAATGAATGATTTTGTACAATGGATTTCACATCAAGAACAGTTTTTAATTAAAGATATTTCATTCGGAACGTTATCTCTCGTCGCCACTTATATTTTCATCATTTTACTCGTAAGATTTTATCAAAGACGAAATTACAGCGGTGTCCTGTTTCTATTATTTACAGTTTTATTGGGGCAAAGTGTTATGATTTATAATAAATACCAAACAAACACAAATGAATTTACCATTTTTCATAAAAGCCGATATAGTTTAATAGCGCATAAGCACAATACTGAATTATTTGTAACACATAATGTTGATAGCATAATTAACGAAAGAGACAAAACCATCAGAAATTACAAAGTTGCTCATCATATTAAAAACATCCATGAAGATTCAGTTAAATCGGTTTACTTAATTAAAGACAAAACACTTTTGGTAATAGATAGTTTGGGCGTTTATAACGTAAAGTCGTTTAAACCAGATTATATTTTATTACGAAACTCTCCAAAAGTAAATCTGAATAGATTGATAGATTCCATTAAACCTAAACTTATTATCGCCGATGGCAGTAATTATAAATCCTACATAAAACGTTGGGAAGCAACTTGCCTAAAAAGAAAACTCCCTTTACACCGCACTGGCAAAAAGGGAGCCTTTTTAATTGAATATGCTAAATAAATTAGCTAATAACAATTAACACTAACCTTTAAATTGAGGCTTAAAAGCTTTATAATATTCGCTAAATTTATCTTGTGTATCCATAATTTTATGTTCATCGTTCTTAAATAATTTTAAATATAATTCGAGCTGTTGTGGTGTTTGATAACCCACAATTGGCGTGATAAAACTACCTTCTTCGTCAAAAAACACTAATGTAGGATATGCCCTTATTTTTAAATACGACGTTAGTTTGTGTGTGCTATTTCTTCGGTTAGCTTTTGCAGGATCATAATTAGGGTTATCAAAGGTCTTATCTTTATAAGTAATAACTGAGTTTCCTTCAGCGTCAAACTTTACAGCGTAATAATTTTCATTAATATAGGCTACTACGTCACTGTTATGAAATGTATTCTTATCCAACATTTTACATGGGCCACACCATTTGGTATAAGCATCCATTATAATCTTTTTTGGATTCTTTTTTTGAAGTACTATGGCCTCTTCGAGCGTTACCCAATTAATCTCCTGTGCTATACCATTAACGGTTGGAAACACCACTAACAGCATTAAAATAATTACTTTCTTCATAACAGTATTTGTTGCAAAATCTATTCCGAACTTACAAAAAATGCTCCAAGTTAGGAGCATTTTGCGTTTATTTTAACATTTTATTCGATTAACGGACACCATGCATTAGTTTTTTAATAACAGGATACATAAGAGCTGAAAACACACCCAAACCAACTGCTATTACTGTAAGCAACCAAAAGAAATGACTTAAGCCTTCTGTTTTTGCAATACTCTCGGATGCCTCTCCGAAAACTCCAGCTAATTTCATACCTATAGCTACAGCTAAATACCAAACACCGAACATCATGGCAATCATACGCCCTGGAACTAATTTACTTACATAAGAAAGAGCTACAGGCGACACACATAACTCTCCCATTGTATGGAAAAAATACACCAATATCAACCAAATCATACTAACAGATGCTGTTTTTGCACCAACTGGTATTGATGAAGATCCAATAGCAACACAAGCCATACCAATTCCTAATAGGGTCATACCTATAGCATATTTCATATTAGCGTTAGGGTTATATTTACTTTCCCACCATTTAGAAAACAAAGGCGCAAAGGCGATAATAAATAAAGAATTCAATATTCCAAACCAAGATGCTGGAACTTCAGCAATATCTTTTAAAAATTCAACGTACAACATCCAAATAGCAATAGCCCAAATAATAACAAAACTCAACGCTAAAAAAATATTAGATTTTGCGTATTTTGAAAATGTTTGCTTAAATAACTTCCAAAGCACACTCGTAATTATTGCTAAAGGAATTAAAGTCATTAACGAATTGACTATTTTAAAAATCATTGCCGAATTACCTTCTAAAACTCTTTGTGTGTAATCTCTAGCAAAAATTGTTAATGAGCTTGGTGCTTGTTCAAAAATTGCCCAAAAGAAAATGGTAATAAATGCAAAAAACATAACAGCCAACATTCTATCTCGTGTGATTTTATCATACTTAGGAAGCCGTAAAACCAGCAATAAAATAAAAAGAATAAGTGCTAACAATATAATAAATGTAGTTCCATCCAGACCAAATAATGAAAAATCAAATAGATTATATTCTCCTTCTGAAATTTTAGCAACAGGATCGTTTAATATCCATGCTAGCCCTAAAGATGCCGCAATTACAATAAGTGTTAATTGAATCTTTGTAAACGGATTTAATTTAGGTTCACCTCCTTTTAATTCAGTTACAGTTTCATCAATCTTCTCTGGTTTAAGTCCAATCTCACCAAAAATATTTTGTGCATACCAAAATTGCAGCAAGCCAAACAACATAAATATTCCTGCTAAACCAAAGCCCCAACTCCATCCTACTTTTTCTCCTAAATAACCACATAATAAAATACCTAAAAAAGCGCCAGCATTAACACCCATATAAAATATGGTATATGCTCCATCTTTCTTTTCAGGTCTATCCTTATACATTTCGGAAATAATAGAAGTCATATTTGGTTTAAAGAAACCACTACCAAAAACAAGTAATGTTAGTCCTAAATAGATAAAAAATTGTGATTCTAATGCCATACACGCATGTCCAAGCGTCATTAATAAAGCCCCTATAACAACAGCATATCTAAATCCTATTTTTTTATCGGCAAAATAACCTCCTAACAAAGTGGATAAATAAACTAAAGAGGTATAGGTTCCAAATATTGCAAACGCATGTTCTCTTGGCCAACCCCAACCTCCATCCGTTAACGATGCGGTAAAAAACATTACTAAAAGAGCTCGCATTCCGTAATACGAAAATCGTTCCCACATCTCGGTAAAAAACAGCACGAATAATCCTGCTGGATGTCCTAATACATTGCTCTTAAAAAACTGGTCTGTTGAATTTCCTGACATAGTATGTTTTTTTTAATTGTCTGCTAGTTCAAAGCCTTCAGCTTCATCATAATGCATTTCAACTTCTTTGTCTTCAACACCATGAGTAAGAACTTCTAATTTTTTTCTTATGGTTAATACTAACAATCCCAAAACAACACAAAAAACTGCTATTCCAGTAAAAATAGTGTACTCACCAAGACTTTCAGACCACTCTCCTAACAATCCTGCTAACTTGCTACCAAACCCAGTCATTGCAAAATAGACTCCCATCATCAATGATGCATATTTAACAGGTGCTAATTTGGTTACATATGATAAAGCTACAGGAGATAAGCATAACTCTCCAATAGTGTGAAATAAATAAGCTAATACCAACCAATACATTGCAGAAGATCCCGTAGATTCAAATTGTGCGGTTGCTGCTGTCATAAAAAAGAAACCTGTTCCCATAATAATTAATCCAACTATCATTTTAAAAAGAGAAGTAGACACCTTTCCTTTTAATTTTCTATTTGCCCAATATAAGGCAACAGTAGTTCCTAAAAATATGATAAACATTGCGTTTAGAGATTGAAACCAAGATGCTGGAACTAACCAACCCAATAACATTCTATCGGTTTTTTCCATTGTATAAATATTCATCAAACCTCCTGCTTGTTCAAAAGCACCCCAAAAAACAATTACTAGTAAAAACGAAATTAATAACACGCCTACTCTATCTTTTTCAATTTTGGTAAGCGGTTTACTCATGGCTGCCTTTTCTTCATCATTTTTTGAAGCTCCCAAATAATTTCCAACATGTTTTAAATGTTTCTGACCTAACATATATTGAACTATCCCTAAAAACATCCCTATTCCTGCTAATCCAAAGCCATAATGCCATCCATAAACTTCTCCTACATATCCAACAATTAAGCTTGATAAAAATGCTCCAAGGTTAATTCCAATATAGAATATGGTAAAACCTTTATCTCTTCTTATATCTCCTTTTGTATATAATCCTCCAACCATTGTTGAAATATTCGGCTTTAACATTCCTACACCACAAACAATTAAAACCAATCCTGTATAGAATGCCCACATTGCTTCAACTGCCAAAACACTATGACCAAAAAGTAATAAGACACCTCCAACAAGCACTGATTTTTTTTGTCCTAAAATTTTATCTGCAATAATTCCACCAGGAATTGACATAACGTAAACCATCATAGTGTACCATCCATATAATGCCAAAGCATCTCCATTACTCCATCCTAATCCTGCATTATCAACATCTGTTCTTCCTACCAAGTATAAGACTAAAATTGCACGCATACCATAATATGAAAAGCGTTCCCACATTTCAGTAAAAAACAATACATATAATCCTACTGGATGTCCAAAGAGTTCCTTTTGTTTAATTGTAGCCGAATTTGTCATAAATTTATAGTTAGTATTAGTTAGTTTATCCTTTAATTTTGATGTCTTCTTTTTGTTGGTATTCTGGATTCTCAAGTTTATCCCCGAGTTTATTATCGATAAAATTAGTCATCTTTCTGTATAAATGCAGTCTCGTATTGCCCCCATAAATACCATGATTCTTATCAGGGTAAACACCCCAATCAAATTGTTTATCGGCTTGTATTAAAGCTTCAACCATACGCATGGTGTGCTGTAAATGCACGTTATCATCTCCAGAACCATGAATTAACAAGTAATCGCCTTTTAACAATTCGGGATATTTAAATGGAGAGTTGTCGTCATAACCTGCCGAATTCTCCTCTGGCGTTCGCATATAGCGCTCGGTATAAATTGAATCGTAAAATCTCCAGCTTGTTACTGGAGCTACTGCAATTGCCATTTTAAATACATCACTTCCTTTTAATAAACAATTGGTTGACATATGACCTCCAAAGCTCCAGCCCCAAATTCCTATTCGGCTTGCGTCTATGTATGGTCGTTCGCCTAATTGTTTAGCGGCTTCTATTTGATCTTCCGTTTCATATTTCACTAAATTCAAATAGGTAACCTTTTTAAAATCTGCTCCCTTATATCCGGTACCACGACCATCTACACAGGCAATAATATACCCTTTTTGCGCCAGTTCCTGAAACCAATAATCGTTGGGACTATTCCAACTATTAGATACTTTTTGTGAGCCAGGTCCAGAATATTGATACATTAATAATGGATATTGCTTACTAGGATCGAAATCTGCTGGTTTAATCATCCACATATTAAGATCGTTTCCATTTACATGTATTGTACTAAACTCCTTTTTTGAAGTCTTATATTCTAAAAGCTTTTGAGAAAGCACATCGTTATCTATAATACTCTTTACTACATTACCAGATGCAGCACTATTTAAAGTGAATTCTGGAGGTGTTGTCGCACTTGAAAATGTATTAATAAAATAGGAGAAATCTGCACTAAACGAAGCGCGATTTGTTCCTTCGCTTTTTGTTAACCTCGTTTTATTTGTTCCATCTAAATCAATGGAATATACATCCCGATTAATAGATCCATTCTCTACAGATTGATAAAAGACTTTATCCGTTTTTTCATCATAACCATAATAATTGGTAACTTCCCAATTACCTTTGGTTATTTGGTTGATGAGTTTGCCATCTTCTGTATAGTGATAAATGTGATTGTAACCATCTTTTTCACTCGTCCAGATAAAACTATGATCTTTTAAAAAGGTTAAATCGAAAGTAACATCAACATAAGCTTTATCTTTTTCGGTTAATGCTAAATGAGATTCAAATGTCTCACAGTTAATCATCCATAAATCAAGTTCGTTTTGATGTCTGTTTAAATATTGTGCGCTTAATAGGTTTTGATTGTTTGTCCATTTAATTCTAGGAATATAAAAATCCTGGTACTCTTTATATACTTTAACTTCTTTAGAATTTTTTTTATCCAAATTCTAAACATGAAGTGATACTACTGAATTGGTTTCTCCTGCTTTTGGATATTTAAATACTTGCTGGGTCTGATAGAGTTCTGTGCCATAAATATCCATCGAAAATTCAGGAACATTAGTCTCATCAAATCGTAGGAATGCAATTTTGTCGCTACTTGAGTTCCATTCAAATGCCCTTACAATCTTAAACTCTTCTTCGTAAACCCAATCGGCTATGGCATTAATAATTTTATTCTTTTCGCCATCAAAAGTAAGCTGTAAGGTTGCACCTGTCTGCAAATCTTTTACATACAAATTATTCTTTAAGCCATAAGCTATTTTGTTTCCATTGGGAGAAAATGTAGGTTCTTGAATTTTTTCTTCTGAAATTAAAGTCAATACACCATCTTCCATGTTATATACATAATATTTCCCTAATGTTGACCGCCTATAGATAGACTCTACATTAGTCTCTAAAATAATTTTACTTTCATCGTCGCTGAATGTATAATCTGAAAAGTTCTGGATCTCATTAATATTGGCAGAGTTAACTAATGTTTTAACCTTGTTTAATGTTTTATAATCGTAAATATCGATGGTAGTTGTAGCTTTTTCTCTATCTAAATTTAAAACTGAATATTGCTGACCGTTTTTCATGGAATGCAAAACATCCATCCGTTGAGTACTAAATGTTCCATTCCAAATTTCTTTGAGGGAGATTTCCTTTGTTTGTGCAAATATTTGAGTAGTGATTAAAAAACAAACAAAAAGAGAGAGTTTCAAAAATTTCATTAAAATTACTTTTTTTTTAAAATGATGTCAAGTTTACTAAAAAATATGCAAAAAACCCTAACTATTAACAGTTAAATACGCAATGTTACAGCAACTCAATATTATTAGAACTTAGAATGGTATCTTTGTTATCCTAAATGGAAATTAATGAGCAAATCTATAACAGGTTTTTCCAAATTGTCAAAATCCAAAAAGATAGATTGGATCGTTAACACCTATTTTGATAATAAAGAAGATGCCAAAAATATTCTAAAACAATACTGGAATAGCAACGATAAAGTCCAACAGCTTCATGATGAGTTTATTGAAAACACCATCTCCAATTATTATTTACCACTTGGCGTTGCGCCAAATTTCTTAATAAATGGTAAGCTTCATACCATTCCGATGGCAATTGAAGAAAGTTCGGTTGTTGCTGCCGCTAGTAAAGCTGCAAAGTTTTGGTTAGATCGCGGAGGTTTTAAAACCAACGTTATTTCGACTACAAAAATTGGTCAGGTACATTTTATGTATCATGGTAGTTTCAATACACTCAATCGCTTTTTTAAGGCTGTAAAACCACAACTTTTTGATGATACCAAACCCATAACTAAAAATATGGAACTGCGCGGTGGTGGGATTATCGGTATAGAATTACGGGATAAGACTAGTGATATTGATGGCTATTACCAGCTTCATGCGACCTTTGAAACATGTGATGCCATGGGCGCTAATTTTATAAACTCCTGTCTAGAACAGACTGCCAAAACATTTACTGTTGAAGCTAAAAATTTTGATGCATTTATAACTGAAAAGCAGGACATTCAAATTGTGATGAGCATTCTTTCAAATTATGTTCCAGACTGTCTTGTTCGTGCCGAAGTAAGTTGTAAGGTTGAAGATTTGAATGAAGACGACACGATCTCTTCTGAAGAATTTGCTGCAAAATTTATCCAAGCTGTAAATATTGCAGAAGTTGAACCTTACAGAGCCGTGACTCACAATAAGGGCATTATGAATGGGATTGATGCGGTTGTTTTAGCCACCGGAAACGACTTTAGAGCGGTTGAAGCTGGCGTACATGCTTACGCTTCGCGAAACGGAAAATACAGCAGTTTAACACATGCTAAAGTTGAACACGGTATGTTTACATTTTGGATGGAAATCCCTTTAGCGCTCGGAACGGTTGGAGGATTAACAGGTTTACATCCTTTGGTTAAATTATCGTTGGAACTACTACATAAACCAACAGCAAAAGAGCTTATGCAGATTGTGGCCGTTGCCGGATTGGCGCAAAATTTCGCTGCCTTACGATCATTGACGACCACTGGAATACAACAAGGTCACATGAAAATGCATTTGATGAATATCCTTAATCAGTTTAATGCGAATGATATTGAAAAAAGTGCACTAATTGAACATTTTAAAACACATGTGGTTACGCATAGTGCAGTTGTAGAGGCGATAAAAGA
>CAXMOQ010000046.1:0-15967 GCA_964195015.1 uncultured Flavobacteriaceae bacterium
GTTTCATGTGTTTATATCTATTGTTTTTTATTTATTTTAATTCCTTCGCGCCACCTGGCCCCTTCTCTAAAACAGTCCACTCCATGCACTAGCTGGCTCTTCTCTAAAATAATCCACAGGATTATTTCTTTACGTTCAGCCCTTCTTTACGTTCGGTCCTATTTTTTATTTAAATGAATCAATGCAAATACCGCATAGTTTATCATGTCTTGATAATTTGCATCAATGCCTTCGCTTACAATGGTTCTTCCGGCATTATCTTCAATTTGCTTAACACGTAATAATTTTTGTAAAATTAAATCGGTTAGCGAACTCACACGCATATCCCGCCAAGCTTCGCCATAATCATGGTTTTTATCATCCATCAGCTGCTTGGTTATTAATACCTTTTCGTCATACAACGCTATGGCTTCATCTGTAGACAAATCAGGTTGCTCGATCACACCCTTTTCCAACTGAATCAAAGCCATAATACAGTAATTAATAATCCCTATAAACTCACTTACCTCATCTTCGTCAACCTTTCTAACATCATTTTGTTGCAAACCTCTTATACGCTGCGCCTTTATAAAAATCTGATCGGTAAGCGACGGCAAGCGCAGTATGCGCCAAGCACTACCATAGTCTGTCATTTTTTTTGTAAACAAACTTCTGCATGTGTCTATAATGGCATCGTATTGTTTTGAAGTATCTTGCATAAATTGAAACGAATTTTGCGTAAATTTCGCATAAAATTATTTAACGTTCAAGGTTTCATGTTTAAAGTTTTAAATCCTTATACATACAACCAATAACAATGTACAAATGACCATAAACTGCAAAGGAAAACTCATTGATTTATCATCGGCATGTGTCATGGGGATTTTAAACCTTACACCAGATTCGTTTTACGATGGTGGTATATATAAAGATGAAAAAAAAATACTGAAACATGTCGATAAAATGCTTAATGAAGGTGCTACATTTATTGATGTTGGTGGGTATAGTTCACATCCTAACGCAGAACACGTGAATGAAACTGAAGAATTAAGACGTATCCTTCCTATTATAACGTTGGTATTAAAAGAATTTCCTGATGCGCTAATTTCTATCGATACTTTTAGAAGCAACATTGCAAATCAATGTATTGATGCTGGTGCGGCTTTGATTAACGATATTTCGGCTGGAAAATTAGATGAACAAATGTTACAAACTATTGCCGATTTACAAGTACCATATATCATGATGCACATGCAAGGCACACCACAAACCATGCAGCAGCAAACGCATTACGATGATCTTGCGAAAGATATTCTGTTTTATTTTTCTGAACGTATTGCAGCTGCAAGACAACTAGGCATTGTAGATTTAATTGCAGATCCTGGTTTTGGATTTGCCAAAAATTTGGAACAGAACTATGAGCTGTTAAACCAACTTGAACTTTTTGATATTCTGGATTTACCAATACTTGTAGGAATGTCCAGAAAATCTATGATCTATAAAAAATTAGAGAACACGCCAGAAAATGCACTTAATGGCAGCACCGTTTTAAATACCATTGCCTTACAAAAAGGTGCTTCCATTTTACGGGTACACGATGTAAAGGAAGCTATGGAATGCATAACTTTAGTTAAGTCGTTAAGTCGTTAAGTTGTTAAGTTGTTAAGTTGTTAAAAATTATGAAGTACATTTTATTATTAGGAATCACATGTGTTTTTCTTTCTTGTGGAAAAGGTAAAAGCGTCCAGCTTCCGGAAATTACAGATGCAACAATTACAGAAATACTTGATGTTTCTCCGGCTTATATTTTTTATGATGAAACAAAACCGGACAGCGTTGAACTCAACCGAAAAAATTTAATTGGCACAACCAATTGGCTAGTAAATATTGACAAACGCTTAACACTAAAACAAGTGGTATCACATCTTATATATTTACAAAATAAGCGTAACAAAGATGGGATGCATAAAAACGAAAATGCCAAGAATTACTTTACCTGCAACGACACAAGAATCCAGAATCTAGGGTTTATTGAGTTTACTAATGTTTTTTACAATTCTGAAATGCGTGCTGAAGATTACTTAAAAGAAAATCAAAAGACCACTTGCATTCTCGTTAATTTCACAAAGAGCAATATCTTTATTAATGGTGTTTCCATCGGTACAAAAAGCTTAAGCACTTATTTAAAAGATTCAGTGGTTTCAGAGACCTATTTAGTGTTAAATTTTGATGCTGCTTTAAGCTTTCAAGATTACATCACTTATAAATCTCTTTTAATCAAACTTGATTTAGACAATGTCACAATTAGCAACAACGAATTTATTTATTAATCTTATTTTGTTAAATTTACCAAAACCCTTTTAGCTTGGATATTTTCAATGACCTTTTAAAATTCACCCTAGTAGATATTATAGATGTTATTCTTGTCGCACTCTTGCTCTACTATATTTACAAACTTGTAAGGGGCACGGTCGCCATTAATATTTTTATCGGAATCATTATTATCTATTTAGCTTGGCAACTTACGGCATTCCTAAAAATGGAATTATTAACCAGCATTTTTGGTGGTTTTATGAAAGTTGGGATTATTGCCCTGATTGTAGTTTTTCAACCAGAAATACGAAAGTTCTTGCTCATGGTGGGCTCCACTAATTTTGGAAGACGTCGGAAGTTTTTCGGGAAGTTAAATTTTTTGAAAACTGAAACTAATGATGAAACCGATGTTGATGCCGTCATTTCTGCATGCACAAAAATGGCAACTACTAAAACTGGTGCTTTAATAGTTTTTGAACACAACAACAATCTGGATTTTTTGGGAAACACAGGTGATGAAATGAATATAAAAGTTACCGAACCTATTATTGAAAGTATCTTTTTTAAAAATAGTCCATTGCACGATGGTGCCATAATTATTGCCAATAATATTGTAAAAGCAACACGCGTTATTCTTCCTGTAAATAATGAGAAAACCATCCCGAAACGGTTTGGATTACGCCATAGAGCCGCCATTGGTATTACCGAAAAAACCGATGCCCTAGCACTTGTAGTAAGTGAAGAAACCGGGCAAATCTCATTTTTTAAAGACGGTGAATTTATTATGTTTAAGGACAACAACGACCTTATCAAGCTTATTAAAAAAGATTTGATTTAAGCAACCTCCTCTTTCATAAACTGCACCTCGTAAAGGTTTTTATAATAACCGTCTGGTTTTTTAAGAAGCGTAGCATGCGTACCTTGCTCAACAATTTGGCCGGCATCCATGACAATAATTTTGTCAGCTTTTTGGATTGTTGCTAACCTATGTGCAATGACGATTGAAGTTCTTGCTTTGGTAATTTTATCGGTTGCGTTTTGAATGAGTTGTTCTGAATACGAATCTACTGATGATGTGGCTTCGTCTAAAATCAAGATACTAGGATTGGTTACATACGCTCTTAAAAATGAAATGAGCTGTCGCTGTCCAGACGATAACATGACGCCACGCTCTTTCACATTATAATGATAGCCCTTGGGTAAACTCTTAATAAAATCGTGAATCCCAATATCTTTGGCTGCTTGTACAACTTCAGCTTCCGTTATATCTGGATTATTTAAAGTGATATTATTTAAAATAGTATCGGCAAATAAAAATACATCCTGTAATACGATAGCAATTTGTGCTCGTAATGATGTAAGTTTAACATCTTTTATATCAATATCATCAATTGTAATAAGGCCTTGATTTATATCATAAAACCGACTTAACAAATTTATGATTGTCGATTTTCCAGCACCAGTTGCTCCAACAATGGCAACGGTTTCCCCAGCTTTTACATCAAATGAAATTCCTTTTAAAACCGCTTCGTCATCTACATAATTAAAATGGACACTACTAAATTTAATGTTCCCTTTAAAATGAGACACTTCAAGCGTGCCAATATCATCAATCTGTGAAGTTGTATCCAACACTTTAAAGACTCTGGTCGCCGCAACCATACCCATTTGCAGGGTGTTAAATTTATCAGCTATTTGGCGCAATGGTCTAAACAACATCGGGATAAACATGATGAAGGCCGTTAAATCTCCTAATGTAGTTGACTGATTCACAACAGTATTTAATCCGCCATACCAAGCGACCAAACCTATTGTAATTGATGATGATAATTCGGCAATTGGAAAGAATATAGAGTTATACCAAACGGTTTTAAGCCAACCCTTTTTATGGCGTTCATTTATGTCCTGAAATTTCTTGTATTCGGTATTTTCTCGCGTAAACAGTTGTAAAATTTTCATTCCAGTAACGCGTTCTTGCACAAAGGAGTTTAGGTTAGAGACTTCAGTACGTACTTCTTCAAAAGCCTTTTTCATATACTTCTGAAATATTTTCGTTGCATACAATACTACCGGTAACATGATAAATACAATAAGGCTTAACTGCCAATTCATAAAAACCATAAATACAGAAACCACTAACATGGTTAGTAAATCCCTAAAAATCATGAACAAACCTTGACCGAAAATATCGGCAATACGTTCCATATCTGTCACCGCTCTGGTAATTAAAACCCCAACTGAAGAATTATCATAATACTTCATCTTAAAACGAAGCATGTGATTGAATAAGGTAACACGAACATCTTTTACAACACTTTGCCCTAACCAAGCCGCATAAAATATAAAAAGCAATTGAAATACAACCTCTAGGATTAAAAGACCAATCATTATAAGAATGTACGGAAAGAAGCCCTCGACGGTTTGTGTTGCAATATTATTATCTATGGCCAGTTGCAAAATTTTTGGCTTAACAGCACTAAAAACCGCAATTAAAACAACGGTAATCACAACACCTCCAAAAACCAATTTGTAGGGTTTAATAAATTTAAAAAGACGTTTGAATAAGCCAACGTCAAAGATGTTTTCCTTCTTCTTACCCATCTATATTTTTATATCATCAGGATATTCAACTTTTGCTAAATATAAGGCGTGTGCAGGTACCGAAAATCCAGCTTCTCCTCTACTTTTAGATTTTATAATTTCATGTAACTCATCAACAGCAATTTTACCCAATCCAATATTAATCATGGTACCAACTACGGCTCTTACCATATTACGCAAAAACCGATCGGCTTTAATTGTAAAATGCAGTTCATCGTTCGTTATTATCCATGCTGCTTTCTTAATATCACAATGATACGTTTTTACATCGGTATTACTTTTTGAAAAGCATTGAAAATCTTTATACTGAAATAAAATTTTTGAAGCTTCATTCATTTTGTCAATGTCCAACGAAGTTTTAACGTAATAAGCATTTTCAAAATTAAAAGCATTTTTCTGTAATGTTATTCTATATAAATAGGTTCTGCTTAAGGCGTTAAATCGTGCGTGAGCATCATCCTTAACCTTGAAAATATTGTGAACAGCAATATCCTTTGGCAAAAACGAATTTATTTTAAATTTTAAATCGGCTTCGTTAAAAACAACATCCGTATCAAAATGAGCAAACATTTGTAAAGCATGAACGCCAGTATCTGTACGTCCTGCACCTACAATAGCAATGGGTTCTTTTAGAACTGTTGAAAGTGCCTTTTCTACAACTTCTTGCACCGAAATAGCATTAGGTTGATTCTGCCAACCATGATAGGTTTTACCATTGTATGAAAGTTCGATAAAATGTCGCAATTAATATACTATTTTTGTTACTCGAAGCTACAAAGATAATTAGAATTAGTAGTTTCGACTCACAATATTATCTTAATGCGAAAAATCCTATTACTTTCCGACACTCATAGCTATATAGATAATGATATCTTAAAATATGTAAAACAAACCGATGAAGTTTGGCATGCAGGCGATATTGGCGATTTAAAAGTAACCGATGCCATTAAAAGGCTTAAACCACTTCGTGCCGTATTTGGTAATATTGATGATGCAAAAGCACGTAAAGAGTTTCCAGAGCATAATCGATTTATGTGTGAAGGTGTCGATGTTTGGATAACCCATATTGGTGGTTATCCAAATAGATATGATATTCGTATAAAAGAAAGCATTAATAAAAATCCGCAAAACTTTTTATTTGTGGGCATTCTCATATTTTAAAAGTGATGCCAGATAAAAAACTGAATCTGTTACACATGAATCCAGGCGCTATTGGTAAATATGGTTTTCATAAAGTAAGGACGATGCTTCGGTTTGTTATAGATGGCGAAAACATAAAGGATCTTGAGGTGATTGAATTTAAAAAATAAAAAACGTCACGAATACATGAATGTTTATAAAAGCGCTCTTATTTTTTTTAATTCGTGTACCTGCCTAACAGCAGGATAGGTTCGTGGCAAATAAGTTACATTCAATTTTCTTGATCCTATTTTGTAGCAGGATTAGTTCAATCAGCAATTTCGAATGCGTTGCCGCACCACTTTTCAAAACAACATTACACTAAAAAACCCAAAGCTTTCACCTTGGGTTTTAACGCACTAATATTACTAAGATGATAGGTTTATCGTAATCTATCTACAGATTTTACAAGATCTTCATCCTTTTTAATGGCCTTATTGGCTAATGCCAATAACACGATAGATAAAATTGGAAGAAGCATCCCAATACCTTTCTCTGAAACCATGGTTTCTCCAGATACCGTTAGAGATTGATACACAAAAAATCCTAGTAAAATAAAGTTTAATATGATATTAAGTCGTCCCAAAACAAATTGAGACTTTCTGTTTTTATACATAAAAATGGAAATAACCGATAATATTGCAGACCCTAAAAATATACTTAAGTACAACATATCGTCCTTGGCAAACACTTTAACATCTTTATTTGAAATCCATAAATGAAAAACAAAGATTAAGCCGGCAGAAATGCCGGCGGCTAATAAAAGATATACGGTTTGTATTCTCTGTAACATGTAATTTTAAAAACTAGAGCACAAAAATAATAGTTTCTTTTATAAAATTTAGGTTAAAAATTAAAATAAAGTTGTATAATTGCAGTAACGATTCACAACAATCACAATAGCAGGTTGTTAATTCTTCAGAATTAAATCAGATTTTTTCAAAATAACTCAAATTTATATTCAACATAAATATTCAATTCAACATCAATGTTTGAAATAGCACAATTAAAAGAAATGAAACTCCCTGAATTACAGGAGATTTCAAAAGAATTAAACGTCCCTAAATATCGTTCATTAAAAAAAGAAGATCTTGTATACAAAATATTAGATCATCAAGCCGCTAACCCTACGGTCGTGAAAGAGGTTGCAACTGAAGCAGTAAAGCCTGTGAAACGAGAAATCAAACCTGCAAGACAGCGCGTTCAAAGACCTCCAATTAAGCGCAAAGAAAAACCTTTGGTAGAAAATATAGAAGATAAACCCCAACCAAGAGTGCAGGACAAAAAACCTGTTGAAGTTGTTCAAAATAAAGTTGAAGAAAAAACAGCTCCTGAACAAAAAGTAGAAAGGCCAAATACGAATGGTCAACAAAAAGACAATTCTCAAAATAGGCCAAAAAGAGAAAACACACATCAGAAACCTAGCAATAAAAACCAAAATGACGGAAACGTTAATGCCGGTAATAAAGATACCAGAAACCGTTACCGCGAGCCTGATTTTGAATTTGATGCTATTATTGAAAGCGAAGGTGTTTTAGATATCATGCAGGACGGTTATGGGTTTTTACGCTCGTCAGACTACAACTATTTATCGTCTCCAGATGATATTTATGTATCACAATCTCAAATCCGTTTATTTGGATTAAAAACAGGCGATACCGTTTTAGGAAATGTAAGACCTCCTAAAGAAGGGGAGAAATATTTCCCGCTTATTAAGGTAAGTAGAATTAATGGTCAGAACCCAAATATTGTAAGAGACAGAGTATCCTTTGAACATTTAACACCATTATTTCCACAGGAAAAATTTAATCTTGCCGAAAGACAGAGCACCATTTCTACCAGAATAATGGATCTATTTTCTCCTATAGGAAAAGGACAACGTGGTATGATTGTTTCACAACCAAAAACTGGTAAGACGATGTTATTAAAGGATGTTGCAAATGCTATTGCAGCGAACCATCCTGAAGTTTATCAAATGATCTTATTAATTGATGAACGCCCAGAAGAAGTTACCGATATGCAACGTAACGTACAAGGTGAAGTTATTGCATCTACTTTTGATAAGGAAGCTCATGAGCATGTAAAAATTGCGAACATTGTTTTGGAAAAAGCAAAACGTTTGGTGGAGTGTGGCCATGATGTCGTTATTCTTTTGGATTCCATTACACGTTTAGCAAGAGCATACAATACAGTACAACCAGCCTCGGGTAAAATTTTAAGTGGCGGTGTAGATTCTAACGCCTTACACAAACCTAAACGTTTCTTTGGAGCAGCGCGTAATATTGAAAATGGCGGTTCGTTAACCATAATCGCAACGGCACTTACCGAAACAGGTTCGAAAATGGATGAAGTGATTTTTGAAGAGTTTAAAGGTACCGGTAATATGGAATTACAATTGGATAGAAAAATCTCTAATCGTAGAATCTTCCCTGCTATCGACCTTACCTCATCAAGTACGCGTCGTGATGATATCTTATTAGACGAAAGCACCATACAACGTATGTGGGTTATGCGTAAATACCTTGCCGATATGAATCCAGTGGAAGCCATGGAATTTATTAACGATCGCTTTAAGCAAACACGAAACAACGAAGAGTTTTTGATTTCCATGAATGGGTAAGAAAACATCTTATATGTATAAATTAAAAATGCCTTGATTTCTCAAGGCATTTTTTATGGGATAAAATCAAAACGTCATAAAAACGGAAAAAGCTTCCCTAAAAGAGAAGCTCAATGAATTTTATACTATATAAGATTTAATATCTTATAAAGCGGCAACATGCTTTGCTAAACCAGATTTAAGGTTAGCCGCTTTGTTTGCATGTATAATGTTTCTTTTCGCTAACTTATCCAGCATAGAAACAACTGTAGGAAATAATCCTTCAGCTTCTTTCTTATCAGTTAACTCACGTAATTTTTTAATTGCATTACGCACTGTTTTATGCTGATATCTGTTTCTTAAACGTTTAGTTTCGTTACTTCTAATTCTTTTTAACGCTGACTTATGATTTGCCATTTGTTTATTTTTTTTATTAAAATTGTAGCCCGTAGGGGAGTCGAACCCCTCTTACCAGGATGAAAACCTGGCGTCCTAGCCGATAGACGAACGGGCCATTATTATTTTGAGTGCGCAAATATAATTTTTTAAAACTAAATATTGCAATACTTTTCAAATAACTCTCAATGTTTCCATTGCGGATGCAAAAATACAACTATTTTTAAATGTTGCAAGACCTAGATAATCTTTTTTCTGAAAAAAAATATTTAATACGCTTTCGCAAACAATACCCTACGTTTTGAAGGGTTTCCTGAATAGACACAGACACCTTCTTCTACCTTTTCGTCTAAAGGAATACATCGAATGGTTGCTTTAGTTAATTCCTTAATTTTATCTTCTGTTTCTGTAGTCCCATCCCAATGCGCAGAAATGAATCCACCTTTAGATTCTAAAACATCTTTAAATGCTTCAAATGTATCGACTTCGGTAATATGTGTATTCCTATAATCCAAAGCCTTTTTATATAAGGCGGTCTGAATTTCGGTCATAAGCCTTTCAACGGTCGGTGTTAAACTATCCATGGCAACAACCTCTTTGGTTAATGTGTCACGCCGTGCTAATTCAACGGTGCCATTCTCAAGATCTTTAGGCCCAATGGCTATACGTAATGGAACCCCTTGTAATTCATGTTGAGCAAATTTTGCACCCGGTCTGAATGTTGTTCTGTTATCGTACTTCACAGAGATATGTTTATCACGCAAGTCGCTTGTAATGAGATTTACAATTTTGGTAACCTCATCCAATTGCTCTTCGCTTTTATAAATTGGCACAATAACCACTTGATATGGCGCAAGATTTGGAGGTAGAACCAAACCTTTATCATCACTATGAGTCATAATCAATGCACCCATTAATCGGGTTGAAACACCCCAAGATGTTGCCCAAACATATTCTTGCTTTCCTTCTTTGCTAACATACTTCACATCAAAAGCCTTAGCAAAGTTTTGCCCCAAATAGTGAGATGTTCCTGCTTGTAAGGCTTTACCGTCTTGCATTAAAGCTTCAATACAAAAAGTTTCATTGGCTCCTGCAAAACGTTCGCTCTCCGTTTTTACACCTTTAATAACAGGAATTGCCATAAAGTTTTCCACGAAAGTGGCATACACATTATTCATGAGTTCTGCTTCTGCTAGAGCTTCTGCTTTTGTTTCATGAGCCGTATGTCCTTCCTGCCATAAGAATTCCGCTGTGCGCAAAAACAAACGTGTTCGCATTTCCCAACGCACTACATTAGCCCATTGGTTAATTAATAATGGTAAATCTCTGTAGGATTGAATCCATCCTTTATAGGTATTCCATATAATGGCTTCGCTTGTTGGTCTTACAATAAGTTCTTCTTCTAGTTTTGCTTCTGGATCAACTCTTAATTTACCAGGTTTATCAGGATCATTTTGTAATCTGTAATGGGTAACAATAGCGCATTCTTTTGCAAAACCTTCGGCATTCTTTTCTTCGGCTTCAAATAAACTTTTAGGTATAAATAACGGGAAGTAAGCATTTTGATGCCCTGTTTCTTTAAACATGCGATCCAATTCTGCTTGCATCTTTTCCCAAATAGCATAACCATAAGGTTTTATAACCATGCAACCTCTTACTGCAGAGTTCTCGGCTAAATCGGCTTTGACCACAAGTTCGTTATACCATTTTGAATAATCTTCTGCTCTACTTGTAAGTTTTTTGCTCATATACGATGTTTTGGCACAAAAATTGTGATTGTGTTAAATATAAAAATAGTTTCGCAAAACTAACTATTTTTGTTATGTTCAACAATTAAATTAAAGAGATATGGTACTAAATAACTACTTTAAAAATAAAATCCCGTTTTTAGCCGTTCTAGGCCTGCTATTTGGTTTAAGTTCTTGTGGTTCTTACCAATATGCCGGTCAAGATAACGATGGCATATATGACGGTTCGTACAATAGTGTTGAATATCAAGAACGCAACGTTCAAGTTGCAAATACTCCGGAGCAAGGCAACGCATATTATAAAAATTATTTTAAAGAGAAATCGCTTGAATATGAAACCGACTCAATCGAAAATGAAATATTTACCGATATTGATTCTTACAGCGGGAATTATATCGTTGAAAACGATTCTTTAAACCTTACCTATCAAGGCTATGCTGGTTGGGGACAAGATAACCAAGAGGTTGAAATTAACGTTTATTCTAACAATTGGGGCTATTACCCATACTATGGCGGTTTTTATGGTGGCTATTACGGTTGGGGTTATGGCTGGGGTTATGGTTATCCGTATTGGTGTGCTCCATATTATGGTGGATATTACGGTGGTTATTATGGCTCATATTACAATCCTTATTATTATAATCGCGGTTATCGTGGCGGAAATTATAATAATGGATATTATGGAAACCGGAACTATTCCAGAAGCAGTGTTGCTTATAACACCGGAAGGCGCTCAAATAGCTATACCAATAGAAACAGTAACTTAAACAGACAAGCTTCCACGTATTCCTCAAGATATTTATCTAATAGATCAAGGTCGAATGTAACAACTAATAATACTGCCATAAGAAGAAATACTGTTAACGCAAATAGTTCGGCAAGAACAAGAGTTAATGCGAACACTGTAAGAAGAAGATCTTCAAGTTCTACGACGTCAAGTCCAAGACGCTCTTACAATAGTTCATCATCTTCTCCTAGCAGAAGTTCTGGAACTGTTTCAAGGTCGTCAAGTCCTAGAAGTTCCGGATCTTCAAGTAGAAGTTCGGGATCATCAAGACCGAGTAGAAGCCGTCGATAAATTTCTGAAAAAGCTTAAAAAAACAATATGAAAAAGCTAACTTTACTATTCATAGGTGTACTGTATATGCCTATTGTTAACGCACAAGATATTACAGATGCGTTACGATATTCACAAGATGAAATTCTGGGAACAGCACGTTATAGAGCCATGAGTGGTGCTTTTGGTGCACTAGGTGGCGATATGAGTGCGGTAAGTATAAATCCTGCCGGCTCGGCAATTTTTAACACAAGTCATGCCTCATTTTCTATTTCGAGCTTAAATACAAAAAACGAAACCCAATACTTTAATGGATTTGATAGCTCATCAAATTCTGATATTGACTTTCATCAAGTTGGCGCTGTTTTTGTATTTAGAAGCTCAAACTCGCCTTGGAAAAAATTAACAACCAGTATCGCATACGATAAGGTTAAAAATTATAATAACGATTGGTTTGCATTTGGCAACAATACAAATTCTATTGACAGTTATTTTTTATCGTATGGACAAGGATTAAGGTTAGATGAAATTTCTGCTTTCCCAGACGAATCTATAACTGAAGCTTACGGAGAAATAGGGAGTACTTTTGGTTTTGGGCATCAACAAGCATTTTTAGGTTATGAATCCTATATTTTGGAACCGGAAACTAACGATGATGCTAATACTACATATTTTTCAAATATTTCGGGAGGCGATTTTGATCAAGAATTCTCTTATTCCACAACAGGTTACAATGGCAAGGTTGCATTTAACGCTGCAACACAGTATAAGGATAAACTATTTTTAGGAGTCAATTTGAATTCACACTTTCTTGATTACAGACGTTCTACTTACTTTTTTGAAGGGAATTCAAATTTAGGGTCAGTTATAAATGAAGTTGGATTTGAGAACAGTCTGCGAACCATAGGCGCTGGTTTTTCTTTTCAATTAGGTGGTATTTTAAAGCTTACTGAACAATTTAGAGTTGGATTATCATACAACTCGCCTACCTGGTTCACATTAGAAGACGAAACAACACAATACATTGTAACTTATGATTCCGATGCAAATATTACACAAATTGTCGATCCGCTGGTTGTCAACGTCTTCCCAAGATACGACTTGCAAACACCTGGAAAACTAACTGGGAGTTTAGCATTCGTTTTTAAAGAACGAGGCATTATTAGCTTTGATTATTCACAAAAAGACTATGGCAACACAAAGTTTAAACCAACTTCAGATCCCCATTTATCCTCACAAAACAATATGATTAGCAATAATTTAACTGTTGCCTCGACCTATAAAATTGGCGGAGAATACAAGCACAATCAATTTAGTTTTAGAGGCGGCTACCGTTTTGAAGAAAGTCCTTATAAAAATGAAAGTACGGTTGGAGATTTATCGGGATACTCGTTTGGTTTAGGATATAACTTTGGTAATATGAAATTGGATGTAACTTTCGATCAGTCTAAACGTGATTCAAAGTATCGATTATTTGATGTTGGATTAACTGATGCTGCATCAATTGATGCAACAAACTCTAATGTGACACTATCGTTAAGCTTTAATATTTAATTTAAAGAACACATAGCTATTATAAATACCAAATAAAGAGCCAGAGTTTATACTTTGGCTTTTTTTTATTAATGTTTAAGTGTAAAATGAGATTTAAATTGTTTTACAATGCCATCTCTAGGTTCTTTGTATTCGACGGTAAACCAATAGTCACTTGATGGTAAAAAATCACCATTAAAGGTGCCGTCCCAGCCTTGACCTGTTGGATTTATTTGCTTAATGAGTTTACCATATCTATCATAAATAAAGATCTTCGCTGTTGGCTGATTGTCAATACCAACAATATTCCAGTTATCATGAAATCCATCGCCATTTGGTGTGAAAAATCTTGGAAAATCAATGACTATCTGCATGTCTGAAATCAAATTACAATTGTATATATCTCTTACAAATATAGTATGCTCTCCACCAGATACATTTTCAAACCTATTGGATCCTTGCCATAGTCCATGATCCAGACTATATTCATACTCACCATTACCAACGACGCTTACTAACAAAATATCGTTGGTTACAAATGCGTTAGTAAGCAATTCAATTGCAATACTTTCTGGAGGATATGACCCAATAACCACGGTTGTTGCAGCAATGGTACAACCAGTAACTATATTGGTGGCAATCACAGTATAATCTCCTGCTACGGTTGGTGTAAAGACAGGTGTTATTGCTCCTACTATGATATTGGCGGGTAATCCTTGAGAATCATTATACCATTGAAACGTATATTCAGCAGGATTTAATTGAGTATCTATAGGTGGATTTGACAAAAACGTTATTAAATCTGGTGGTATAGAATCTCCGTTTGACGACAAACAAATAACATATTCGTCCAAAATGGCTATTTCTGGAACTGGATTTACTATAAGCGTTATGGGAATAATCCTAAAGCACTCACCGAGTATTGCTGTGACACGCACATATATGGTTTGAGTAACCGCTTGTGTGTTAATAAATCTTGTTGGGTCTGGAATAAAATTAGCGTTTCCAGCTATAACATCGAGCTCATCTTCATAATACACAAAAGTAAAATCTAATGGATCTAATCCGTTAAGTATTTCATCTTCTCTTCGTGTTAAATCAAAATTATCAAAACCATCATTATCGACTTCACATTCTTCTATTGGTGTTGGTGTTAAATTAAGGTTTACATATAATACGGTATTTAATGACAAGGTTATGGTGGCAGTACACATATTTGCTCCTGTCGCCAAAACCAATATATCTCTGTCTAATAATGTATTTGTATACGACGTTGGTGTTGGTATTGGATTGTTATTGTCTAAATCTATTTGGGATTCAAAATAAGATAACGCAATAGAGGTATCTCCCCCCGTAATTTGATTCTCCCTAACTGTTAAGTCGTACACTGTAACTATTTGCTCATTACATATACTTATAGGGTCTGGCTGAAATAACACAGGACTAGGAATTACAACAAGCTCCAAACTCATGTCTGTACTAAAACATTCATCAACATCACCAACGCCATTGCCATTATCATCAAACTGCGCACGCACATAAATAGTTTGTGGATTGGTTTGATTTAAATAGGGCGTGATTAACGGACTTGAATTAGTTTCAGCATCATTTAAAGTTTCATGGTAACTAATCAAAATGGCTTGTGCTTGCCCACCAATAACTTCGGTGTCTTTTGTTGTTAAATCGAAACTGGCTTGATTGGTATCGCTACATAATGCATAATCGGAAATACTATTGTTTAAAGGCAGTGAATCTACTGTTAAGGTTATATGTTCTCCCAAACCTAAACAGGCATTAACATTATCACTATCAACCCTAACAACAATATTTTGAACATTTGGAGAGGCATCATTTCTATGATTACTAATATCTGCGATCGCATTAATCTCAACTAATGCATCTTGCATACTTATGTAATAGGTTACCGTTAGATTTTGTCCGGGTGGGAACAGAGTCAATATCTGTGCCGTGGCATCGCTAAAATTGAAGGTAGCAATCCCGTTTGCGTTATCGTTGTCAATAAGATAATCGTCACATACATTATAATCTAAATTAAAGGCTGATGGAATTTGAGTAGTACTGACAATCAAATTAATTTGGGACGTTCTAAAGCAACCATTCACAGCTTCTACCCTAGCATATACTATACTGCTTAATGGTATCGGATTGGGATAGGCCGTGAAATTTATAATCTGATCCGCTATTAAACCAGTCTGTGCTTCTGCTAGTGTTAAGTAATAAGTAAATGTTTCGTTAGTAGGGTTGGTAGAAACTAACGTGTTGGCTTCGGTTAAATTAAATAATGTAACGCCATCGGTATCATCATCGCATTGTAGTAAATCGACAACTGCTGTGACTACAGGATATGAATTTACAATTAAATCAAAAGTTGTGGTTGCATAGCAATCTGTATTAAGGATATTCTCAATTCTCACAAATATAGTTTGTGGATTCAATGTATTCTGAATTGGAACTATAATATCCGTCCCCGGTAATCCTAAATTTGCATCTAATTGCGTGTAATAAAACTTTACTGCAAACTCGGCTGGCGATTGCACGCCT
>CAXMOQ010000047.1:0-15055 GCA_964195015.1 uncultured Flavobacteriaceae bacterium
CACCATAACTAAAATCATCTGTGCCATCATCAAAATCTAATCCTCTAACGCCAAAAATGAGTTTGGCATCTGCAAACCAACGTTCGTAGTGATGTCGACCAATTAAAACAAATTCACTAAAATTCGCACCCCAAAGATGCGCCATAGACTGGTTGGTATTTCCATAATTCAACACAATGGTGTTGTGCGAATAGGTATAAGGCCTTACCCTGTTATACTCAGCCTGGAGCATTAAATTTTTCATCTTAAAGGCATTAAAGTATTTTATGCCCAGTTGATACCCAAACTTGTTTTTCCAGCTTTTATCGCCTCCCGTAATATCACTTAAAGAGAATTCGTCCAAAATAAACTGTCCGTATAAATTTATATTATCATTCCATTTGTATTTTGATGAGATGCCTACGATAGCATTTCCTGAACCTTGGCCAGTTTCGAACTCAATGGCTCTAAAAAATATAATTGGGTTTAGGTAGTTAATATCAAATCCTCTGTCGTTGCTATTTGTCCATACAACCGATTCGAACAAGCCAATATTTAACCGTTTTGACACATTCCAACTTAAATAATGATTCGCCATATATTTGGTTAAAAAGGCGCCATCTTCCTCTACTTCTGGTCTTACATCTTTTAGCCAAGTCCATGTATTAGTATATTTAATCTTCCAGAACTTGGTATTTAACTTTAAAAAGGGATGCGGACTGGCAACATCACTAACAAATAAAGAGCGGTAACCATCACCTATAAAATTCCTACCATGACCAAATTGAATATTTATAAACTTCGCAGGCGTGTACGACAAATAGGCCTCGGCAACAGGATAATCATAAGCATCGTCTTTAAAGCGTTTTGCGATACCACGACCAGGAATTATTGCTGGATCTGGCCCAAATGGTTTTAGACTTTCGGCATAGGCGTTAACATATCGTGCAAAGCGTCCTTGGCTCTCAAAAAACGAGGTGTAAAAATTAAAATGTTTTCCCAGTCCGCCTTGAATATATATTCCTCTTGTATTATTAAAAGTTGTATTAAAATCGGCATCAGTGTCCTTCCCTACTTCAAAATCGAAAATAGGATCTATAGTAAACCAATAGTCTTTGCCTTGAACTCGCACCAAGTGTTCGTTCCATAATTTTCTGGACAACCAAGTATCAGATCCTTTTTTTAATGCTTCCTTTTCCCCTTCAAAATCATAATATTTCGACACCTCTTCATATACAAATGGCTTTGATGCCGTATGGCTATTGGTGCCAACAAGACTCATGCTTCTATCGAATTTAGAATAAAAACTATGGGTAAAAGGGATGTTTAACTGGCTTTTAAATTCTCTATTTGTATATGGTGTTAAGGTTTTATTTACGCTATCAAATTCGGTTTTTGCGAGTTGCTCAATTTCTGGAATCTCTTCATCTTCCGACAAATTTTGAGTTACAACCGATTGATTTACCAATGGAATTTTAATTTCCATGGAGTACTGCTTATAGGTTGGTTTCCCATTATAGGTTCCAGGCTGGATTTTAGGAAACTCGCCAAATACTCTCTTCGCTTCATCTTTTAACTCCTCATACATGGCATCAACATAAAGTACTCTAAAGTTTCCTTCTTTATCAACCTCGAATAAAATCACTAATTCACCATTATAATTTTCATCGGTAACTTTTTGAGGCACTTTATAATTATTAAAGATTAAATTGAAAATACTCGTATCAAAACATTCTTGAAGTGCGTCAATATCGGCATCTTCACAACTAGAAAAAACCGGAGGCTTTTCGTTTAAAAATACATCTTGTGCGTAGGTACTCGTTTGGAATAAAAGAAGAATGAATACAATGAGTTTCTTCATGTTAATTAAATAGAATTGGTTTCAAGCAGAAAGATACTATTTTTTTAAGAATGCTTGTATTAAAAATCCCGTTACAAAGTTTGCAACGGGACTATATATGTTTGGCAATGTGCTTGTTTCTTAATCTTGAACCTGAAATAAAATTGGTAATGAATACGGTACTGTTACCGCTTTACCTCGTTGTTTACCAGGTTTCATTTTTGGCAGCATCTTAATAACGCGTGTCGCTTCCTTCTCTAATTTTGGATGTGGTGCTCTTGCTCGTACACCTACTATATTTCCTGTTCTGTCAATTTTAAAAATAACATTAATACGTTGTCTTCCTGTTAAACCTAAATCGGCAGCCAAGTCTGTATTAAACTTTTTATTTACAAATTTTGCGATTTTTTCAGACATACATTTTTTCTTCGCATCGTTATTTCCTTTTTCACATCCTGGGAAGACCGGCACATTTTCAATCACTGCAAATGGCACTTCGATGTCTTCATCTATCTCTTCTACTTCGATTTCTTCAACTTCTATTTCTTCTTCCTGATTGGTCTCGGTAGATTCAATTACTGTTTCTTCAACCTCTTCTTCGTCTTCTACAACTTCAATAACTTCTGGTGCCGCAGGTGGTGGTGGCGGTGGTGGTGGTGTTTGAATTTGTTCTGTAATTGGAATTTCTTCGTCCAACTCTTCATCTAAATTTAACTGACCAATATCAATAGCCGATTTATCATACGATTTGTAATTGATTGCATAATTTGTTAAAAATAACATTAATGCTAAACCAATAGCAAAATAAAGCGAACTGTTACGACCAACATTGGCTTTAGGGTTTTTCTTAAGTTCCATAATTTATTTGTTTTACAGGATTGCTAAAATAACCATTTATTTTGCAAAAAAACAAGTGATTATATTTTTTTAACGTCAAATCTATTTTTAATTCCTAATATTATTGTTGTTAGTAACGCCCCAAAAGTATTTGCTAAAATATCGTTTTGGTCTGTAACTCGTGTATTTGTAATCTGCCCTTGTAATACCTCAATAATTATACCAAAAGATATTGCAAGCAACGCTCCAAAAAATAGCGCATGATTGGTTTTGAGCTTATACTTATACAGTAAGGAATAAACACATAACAACGATAACAGTCCATAAGCAGAAAAATGAAATACCTTATCGCTAAATGAAGGTATGTAATCAGGGATGTCGCTAATTTGTACTAAACTTATAACAGCCAATGTAGCTGAATAAATTATGGTAATTATGTGGATATATTTTTTAAGCACCAACAAGGGCTTTGTAATCATCAGCCGATATAAGATTTTCTACTTGAGATAAATCGGAACACTTAACCTTTATCATCCAACCTTCTCCATAAGGGTCGCTATTTACTTTTTCAGGTTCGTCTTCAAGAGATTCGTTAAATTCAATAATTTCTCCAGCAAGTGGTAAAAATAAATCCGATACCGTTTTTACGGCCTCGACAGTTCCAAAAATTTCGTCTGCATCTAAAGTTTCATCTACAGTTTCTACCTCAACATATACTATGTCTCCCAGTTCACTTTGTGCAAAATCTGTAACACCAATAGTTGCAATGTCGCCTTCTACCTTAACCCATTCATGGTCTTTAGTATATTTTAATTCAGATGGAATGTTCATTTTATAGTTTTATTAGTTTTGACAAATGTATTTATTCAAATTTTAAATTCAAATAGTTAACCATTAATTCCCAAAATTATATCGCAGCGTAAATCCTGAACGAATGGTTGTTTGTGGGAATGCTGTTGAAATTGCATATTCTGAAAATGTATAATCAAAATAGAAAATTCCTATTAGGTTTTTACTAAATGAATAATCGGCCGAATATTTTAATCCCCAAATAGTTTGACCTGATGTTACTTGATTGTTTTCTAAATCCAGATATCTGATGATGGTTTTATTCTCTCTAATAGAGACATCTGCTTTCATGTTCAGATCGCTTACAATGGTTTTTTGTGGCCCAGCAAGTTTCGATTTTATACGGACATCTTTTATTCGGTAGCCCAAGCCTAACACATATTCATGCCCTTGAATTTCTGTCATTAAATTATTGTCGAAACTAAGGGATAGCAGTCTATCTTTTTGAATTTCAAGTAGAATCTTAACTGAATTATTCATTTCGAAATCTATTCTTACCAGCGGACTGAATAATTCGGTTAAATTAATATTACTATATAGTGTTTCGTTTTTATAATTACCGGATTGGTCAAATACGTCTTGTGGCTGACTGTCATAATCTATACTAAAATCGGGTTGCACATAATCTAGGTTTGATCTAAACTGATTAATGGTATAACTGGAACGATACCCATGCGTTAACGAGAAACGTTTAAAGTTCTTTTTAAACCAGCTGAATTTCATGAAGCCCGTATACTTTAAATCCCAGTTAGGAATAGGCACATCTCTAAAAGCACTTAGTTTTACTTGATCTGCGCTTTTACCAGAATATGCTGCTAAAAATGATGGCAATAACACCGATTGACTTGTACTACCATATCCTTTTGGGAAACCAGCGAGATCATTGTCTTCAAAATTCGCCGGATTCCCCATATCAATGCCACTTTCCACAGCCAATCTTCGTGCTACTACAAGGCGGTTATCTCTAAAATCGTTAAATGGATCCGAAGTGTTTTCGTCACTTTTACTAAATGCCGTTTTTATTAACAGTGTTGAAATACTGAAATTACCAAAGGTGTTTGGTGTTAATGCATTATAATCTAGTATCCCGTCGGTATTAATATCTTCAATTTTATAGTTTTCGGTTAAATTTTCTGAATACAACCTATTCCCAACCAAATCAATTTTTAAATCTCTTGTTGGCTCTATGTTTACGGACAAATCAAGCTGTTTGCTATGGGTTTCGGTATATTGCTGATTAAAATCTGGGAATACCGTTAACCAGCCTTTGTTTGCTGCATGTTGCCGGATATCGCGCTGACTTCCAAAAGTATATCCCAAAGTTGGCTTAAGCGTCCCAATAAACCCAGGTGTTTGTAAATATCCGGGCAGGAACGTCCCGTTGTTTTCAGAATAGTTTACTTGAATCCTTTTAATACTCGTTAAAATATCTATCCCGGCATTTAAGATTTTAGTTCCTGTATTCTTTGGGCTTTTTGCCGGATTAGTAGTGTTTGGTTGCGCACCGTTCGCAGGAGGTGCAGCCCTGCGGGCACTAGTTCGTCGTACTGGTTTTTTTACCAACCCAATATATTTATACAACTTCTTCATATCTAAAGTTGAATTAAGGTTATGGGTATTTGCATTTTGGATGGTATTTCCTAAATCATAAGTTAGCCCGTCATTACCTGTAATGTTGCCATACAAATCAGAGCCTTTTTGCCACTGGAAATCTCCTGTATACGAATAGGTCGCACTTAAAAAACTAAAGGTTGGAATCTTATAAAGCGGGATTTCGTAATTTATTCCAAGCTGTTGATATTGTCTATTTGGGTCACCAAAATCAAGGAAACCATCCCATACATCGAGCGTAGGATCTTGCTCTCCATTAATAATATTATCCTTAAAATAGTTTCTTACAATATTATTGTTAGCCGCCGTAAAGTTTAGCTGAAGCGCATTGGTAATATTATAATTTATGGTGTATTGGAAATCGAAAGTGTAATTTCTTCTATACAATTCCTCTAAACCAATGTTGCCTGCACCAAGTTCTACTTCTCTAAACTTTTGCTTATTAAACTGCCTATTAATATCAGTGTTTACTGTAAAACTTGTTGGTAGCAAATTGAAGTTGATATCTTTTAATATTTTCCAATACTTCCCGCTAAACAGAGAATCGTTCTTCTTAAATGGTTCGACTGTCAATGGGTCAAAATTATAGGCATAATTAGCACCAACACGTACTGTTTGATCTGTAGCGTTTTCTATTTCAAAATCCCTATGATCTATCTTGTTATACGAATAGTTTAAGGTAAGATTTTCTACATCGTAAAAATGAGGTTTAGCCTCGCTCGTCCGTAACTTTCTTACGCCAATAAAATTGATACTCTTTCGTTTCGTGTAATCTTCAGATTGTTCTCTAATTTGCTCCTTTTCGGCATTAGAACTGGCTGCATTTAATCGTGAATCTAATGTGAGATCTTTATAAAACTGATCATATTTAGGCGTTATGAGTGCTTCACTTTGTCCATAGTTAAACGGAATTTGAAGTCCCCATTTTGGCGGTAATAACTGCCCAACGTTTATATTGGTAACCACATCGTATTGTTTAACATCTTCGCGACTTCGTTCGGTTGGTCCTTGTTCAATGGTTCCAAAACCTGCGGTGCTTTGTCTTCCTGTTGCACTAATATTTGCAAAATCTGCAATGTTAGAATCTACACTTAAAATAGCCGCCCAACCACCTTCGTTATCCAAATCGGATAATCGTAACTCATTATACCAAATCTCACCACATTGGTTATTTTTTGCTATATTTTTTACGCCAACCATAAGGGTTCTTATATCTCCAAAATTTGGATTTCCTTTTATGGCTACCCGATGTTGCCCTGCCATATAGCCGTCAAATGGATCTGTCACGGGTATTTCTACAAGGACACCATCTATTACATCGTAAAAGGTTGGATCTTCATTACTTAATGAGCCATTAGTAATGCCTAACGATTTTATTTGAGCCAATACTTCTATAGGTAAATTGATTTCGTTGTCTGTTGGCCACAAAGCTTCTCTGGAGATTCCTGTTGATACTTGTAATGGTAATTCTATTTGATAATAATTTTCGGTTATATCGTTACCCATTCTTATAAACCCAACCAGATCGTCGCTTGCCAAAGAACCAGAATCGCCATCCTCGGCATGCATAAACATTCGCAAACGTTTATATTGACGCATATCAATACTAATATTTTTATATACTGCCCTAGAATCCAATGGTTCCAATTCGCATACATTAACAACTAGTGATTGCTCGTTTTGTCTGACAACCGTATTATTATTAAATAATTCTTCAGGATCTACACCCGGAGGAGACTGATAACTGCCATCATTCTCTATGGTTCCTATTATACCAACCGTGAAATCGGTTTGAGGATCATCTGGTGAAGGATCATTTTTATCTAATGCTTGTGTATAACGTCTCCAATCACTTCGTACTAAATCAAGCGTTCCAAAACGAAACACTGTGTTTTCAGAAAACTCTTTGAGGTACATACGCACAAAACGCACCGATCTTAAATCGGAAATGCCATTAATTGCCTGTACATGACTTCCCTCGACAGGAATTCTAAATTGATACCATCTTACTTGTTCTACATTACCATTTGGCATCGTTCTTGCCTCAATTTTTAAATCCTTAATAAATTCACCTATGGGGTTAGATGGTAAAATTTCATCAAGATCATCTAATGGTAAATTCTGTCTTGTAATCTCTAATTCGTATTCAAAATAACTATTAATCGTATTCATGGTATTATCACGATTAATATCTTCGGCATCTGGCTGTACCGTTGAACCTCTATTGGTGTCTGTAAACGTATCTGGCGAATTTCCGTCTACACCATTGTACTGACTATAACGTTCAAATATATTCCCTTCTCTATTTAAAAAATAGGTATAATTGTCGTTGGCTGGATCTTCTTGCCCAGCAAAATCCGGGAATTTAACGGCTTCGTCAACATCATTTAAACCATCATATCCTATATCTTGTAGTGTTCGGTCGTTTCCAGTGGTATCGAATGCATAAATTAAAGATTGATTTGCCGGGATTTGTCCCCAAGATGTCTCTGTAGTAAAGGCGTTATTTGAAGAATCTGGTAAGCCGTTTTCATATTGTTTTCTTCCATCGGATAAAACATCTTCAGATATATTACCAAGATTGAACATGAGCTTCCCACCTGGATTAGCAGGATTTTCTTGAAATGGGTCTTGCACCCAAAACTCAATATATTCTACATTGACTTGTTCTAGATCTGTTGATGTAAGTTGTCTTGTAATTCCAGCCCAATTTTGTTGCGGATTGTTAAGCGTATTACCATTGGCAGCAGGATTAAAGTTATATGATCCTCTTTCAGCTGGATAATACGATAAATCTAATGTATTAAGAACAGAATTTTGACCTTGAACTAAATCCTGATTAGGAAAAAGTTCGTTTATAAATACACGACTGGTATAAAGTCCCGAGATATCATCATCCGAAATGCCACTCGGTTGTTGGCTACCGTAAAAAATAGGATCGATCATGTACCAGTTTAATTTGGCTCTTTGATATCCATTTTCCAGATTTAAACTGTCGGTTGGACTTAACACCTCTTTATATCCTAAAGCCGGATCAAAAGGCGTACTTGACAAGAACCAAGATTGTTGCGATTTTAAATCGATAGAATTTTGTGATCCTTCAAAATCATCAACATAGGATGTTGCTTCGCCATTAAAATTGGTGCCTTTTGGAGCACCGGGAGACAAATATGCAAATTCGCCTCGCACCGAAATATTTGAAGGCACATCGGTGTCTATATTTGGGAGCTTGTTCACTAATCGGGTTAAAAACGGAACTTCACTAGAATAGTTTCCATTAAATCCCCAGATGGTATTGTTAATGGGTTCACTACCATAGTTTGCCTTTTGTGTGATTGGACGCTCATTAAGATTTAAAAATGTACCACCTAAAACAAAATTATCATTAAATTTATGCTCTACATTAAAGCCGGTAAAGCGTTTTGTTTGCTGTCCGAACACCGAATTATTTTCCGTAGAAACTTGAATTGGTGTGTTTGATGCTTTAAGCGCTTCATCTAAAATTTGCACACGACCCAATTGATAATTTACAGTATAATCAATCCCTTCAACCAAAACACGACCACCAGCTGTTACTTTTACAGAACCTCTTGGCACATTAAACGCCCCTATTGCAATACCATCGCCTCCAGAAGATTTATAACGCCCTTTTAGTTGAAATTTATTCTTTTCAATCTCTTCCAATGCAGCTGTTTTAGTGTCTTTGTAAAGCACATCGTAAACATATTTTTGCTGGTTGCCATTATAGGTTGAAGTGACATCATAATCCTCGGACGGTGCAAGTGACAATTCATCGAAAAGATACTTACCAAAAGGTTCGACAGAGGTAAAAATTATCTTTCCATTTTGGGGAATAACGGTTATTCCAGGAACAAAATCGAAGAAGCCATCACCATTAACTTGAGGATCATTATTAAAATTTAATCGATCAAGATTAAACACCCTTAACAATGGTGTTTCTTGTAATTCACTCTCATTTGGTCCAGGCGGTGGGAAAGGTGTTCCATCAACAGGTGTAATATAGTTTAAAGGAGACGCTTCGGTGTAAAAAATGTTTAATTTAAAATCGTCCTGGCTTAACTGATATGCTCCGGTATCGTAAACATTTTTCATCATCAAGTCCCAAACGGGTTGATTCACGTTTGAAATGCTGCTTTTTAGCATCTTTAATATGAGGTTGTTGTTTGTTACCGAGGTTACATTACCATCAATATCTGTCCCTACGCCTGTGGCATCGACACCGTCATTTGCAAATTCCCCAACTTGATACACTTGGCCTCCAACCGTAAATTGAAACGCCACGGCCAGAACTTCGTCATTATTTAAACGCTGATTTAATGAGATATAACCTAATTCAGGACCCAATATATATTCAGATCCCTGGATAAGTTTTCGGGCATTTTCAAGTTTCGCATAATCAGAACCTTCGGTTGCTCCAGGCACCGTAATCCCAGATTGAACCGTTGCAATGTCTCTAATGGCATCGTTAAGTTGAGAAGTTCCTACACCTATACTCGTAGGATCCAAGGCATTGTTCGAATTGTCTGGAAACGCTCCAGGGCCTCCGGAAACTATGACGCCCGGATTACCAAGCTCTTCTGTTTCTCCTAAATCCTGAAGTGCAACAATATTTCTAACATTCTCTGTACGGTTATTTCTGTTGGTAACCCAAACTTCCATCCTGGTAATCTGAACATTGGTATTGATATATGGGTAGTTAGAAAGTGCATTATTATAATTATCTCTAAAGTATTGTGCAAGGAAAAAGTGTCTGTTTTCGTCGTAGTCCTTAATAAATAAATCAAATTCCTCCAGTGTTCCGCCACCTTGCGCTATAACCGTTTTGGTTTGTGATTTCTGCTCGGAAAACACTGCTGTAACCGTTGTTTTCCCGAATTGCAGTTGTGTTTTTACCCCAAATAAACTTTGCGCTCCTGTTATTAATGAACTATTTAAAGGCATACTTACATTACCAACTTCTATTTTTTGAATGATGTCATCTTCGGTAGGCGTGTATTCTAATTTAATTAGATTTTGAAAATCGAAAGTAGATTGAGTATCATAATTTGCCGTAACTTGAAGTCGCGTTCCGACTTTACCCAATAAACTTAAGCTTATACGTTGATCAAAATCAAAGGTAAAATTGCTGCTATTTCTTGGTGAAAATGACGGATTCTCTTGTTTAGAGAATAACACGCCCAAATCCATTTCTACTGATCCTTGGGGTACAACTTCAATGGTATTCCCGCCAAAAATGGTCTCAAAAAAATCGGACTCTACATAAAATTCGGGTAGCAGATTTTTTTGTGCGTCTTCGGCACCTTCCTTTTTACCATCAAACGCATCGATTTTTTGCTTGTAGTAAGATTTTAAATTTTCCTCAATAACTAATTGCTCGTATTCAGCAGGTGTTAAAATTACCGGGTAATTGATATTAAAACTGCCTACCGATTCTGTATAAATATAACGATCAAGTAAGGCATCGTAGGTATATTTAGAGACAATACTCTCCGGATTTGGCATTTTCAAAGTCCCTAAACTGTATCCCGTTTGTGTAGAATCTTGTTCGGTTGCCGGCTCCTGTGACCAAGCCGTAACCGACACGAATAGGAATAAAACTGAAACTGCGTATTGTTTAATCGATTTATAAAAATTATGGTTGGTTGTATTCAAAATCTATTATAAATTTTTTAATGCTGATTTAATAATCGTTTCAACATTTGCGTCTGGTTGCGCCATGATAATTTTATCAATAACGTGTTCTGATTGTTTTTTAGCGAAACCGAGCACTTCTAAAGCAGATAACGCTTCATCCTTACTGGTATTGTTTTGTGAAACCGAAACTTCATCAATATCGTAAATCTTTAAAACTTTGTCTTTTAAATCGATGATAACACGTTGTGCTGTTTTCGCACCAATCCCTTTTATGGATTGAATTAAGGCGACATCGCTTGTGGCAATCCCTTCTCTAACTTGCTTTGGTGTTAAAGAGGAAAGCATAGTGCGTGCTATATTTGATCCAATACCACTTACCGAAATTAATAATCTAAATATTTCCCGTTCGGCTAGTGATGAAAAACCATATAATGTATGTGAATCTTCTTTAACTTGAAGATGTGTATACAATTTTAAGTTTTCATAATCTGGAATTTGGGAAAAGGTATGTAACGAAATATTAAGTAAATAGCCAACACCGTTACAATCAATAACAACATCAGTTGGATTTTTTTCTACAAGTTTTCCCTTAATATATGTTATCATTTAATCATCCCTGTTAACAACTCAAATGTAATAAAATTATTTGCATTACAAATTACTTATTATGGCGCTTTTCAAGTTCCCTTTTTTCTTTTTGTTGTGCATCAATGACAGCAATTGCGGTCATGTTCACAATTTCGTCTACGTTTGCCCCTAATTGCAAGATATGAACGGGTTTACGCATGCCCATCATTATTGGCCCAATAGAGTCCGATTTATTTAACTCTTTAAGAAGCTTATAGGTAATATTTGCAGCATCAAGGTTAGGGAAAATAAGGGTGTTTACTTTTTTACCAGCCAATTTTGAAAACGGAAATTTATCTAAAAGCATTTCGCTATTTAAAGCAAAGTCGGTTTGTAATTCGCCATCAACAATCATATCTGGATTGTTTTTGTGCAAATAGGAAACAGCTTCACGAACTTTTGAAGCTTGTAAATTATTAGAAGATCCAAAATTTGAATATGATATCATGGCGACTACGGGTTCCATACCAAACATTTTTACTGTTCTCGCTGTCATTTGTGCTATTTTGGCCAAATCGTTAGCTGTTGGGTCAATATTAATTGAGGTGTCACTCAAAAACATTGGGCCACGTTGCGTCATCATAAGATTTGTTGTAGCAACGCGAGTGGCTCCTTTCGCCATGCCTATAAGTTCTAACATGGGTTTTACAACCGTTGGATAATTACGAGAGTATCCCGAAATTAAAGCATCCGCATCACCTTCGTTAACCATCATGGCCGCAAAAAAGTTGCGTTCCCGCATCAAGTTTTGAGCTGAATAATAGGTAATCCCTCGTCGCTTTCTTTGTTGCCAATAGCCTCTTGCGTATTTATCTTTCCGTTTAATTTCTTCATCAGATTTCGGATCAATAATGGGCACATCGGCATCAAATTCTATTTCAGATTTAAGACGTTCAATAACATCTCTTCTTCCCAATAAAATAGGATGTGCTATCCCTTCTTCATAAACTATTTGGGCCGCTTTTAGAACAGCAAGTTGATCAGCTTCTGAAAAAACAACGCGTTTCGGATTTATTTTTGCTCTATCTAGAAGTAATCTAACCATTTTGTTGTCCGACCCTAATCGCTCCAAAAGGCTATTCCTATATGCTTCCCAATCTTTAATGGGTTCTTTTGCAACACCACTTTCCATGGCAGCTTTGGCCACAGCTGGAGGAACTTCGGCAATTAAACGAGGATCGAAGGGTTTAGGAATAATATACTCTTTACCAAAGGTTAATCGCGTTTCACCATAAGCAATATTAACTTGTTCTGGAACCGGTTCTTTTGCCAGAGCCGCCAACGCTTTTACTGCCGCCATTTTCATGGCTTCATTAATTTTAGTCGCACGTACATCTAAGGCGCCTCTGAATATAAATGGGAAACCAAGCACATTATTTACCTGGTTTGGATGATCGCTACGCCCAGTAGCCATAATAATATCTTTCCTGGTCGCAATGGCCAGATCATAAGCAATTTCAGGATCTGGGTTTGCCATCGCAAATACGATTGGTTTTTTTGCCATGGCTTTTAGCATGTCCGGATGCACTATATCTGCCTTTGACAAGCCGATAAATACATCGACCCCTTTCATGGCATCTTCTAAAGTATTTATATTTCGGCTTGTTGAAAATTCACTTTTTTCAGCTGATAAATTTTCTCGGTCATTTCTTATAACACCTTTGCTATCTACCATCACCATGTTTTCGCGTTTTGCACCACAAGTCTGGTACAATCGTGAACATGAAATTGCTGCTGCGCCAGCACCATTTATAACAATACTGACCTTTTCAATTTTCTTTTTCGCAATTTCTAAAGCGTTGAGTAACGCTGCCGCCGAAATAATAGCCGTCCCATGTTGGTCATCATGCATTACCGGAATATCAAGTTCTTCTTTTAAACGTCTTTCAATTTCAAAGGCTTCCGGTGCCTTAATATCTTCAAGATTTATACCGCCAAATGTTGGCGCAATCATTTTTACGGTTTGAATAAATTCTTCAACGTTTTCAGTGTCAACTTCAATATCAAAAACATCAATATCCGCAAAAATCTTGAACAACAATCCTTTTCCTTCCATGACCGGTTTGGAAGCTTCAGGGCCAATATTTCCCAGCCCTAAAACGGCCGTTCCGTTTGAGATAACTGCCACCAAATTACCTTTGGCTGTGTATTTATAGGCATTGTTTACATCTTTTTCAATCTCTAAACATGGCTCGGCAACGCCAGGAGAATAGGCTAAAGAGAGATCTCTTTGCGAGGCATATTTTTTTGTAGGAACAACAGCTATTTTTCCAGGAATAGGTTTTGCATGATATATAAGGGCTTCTCGACGTTTGCTTTGTTTACTCATACTGTTTATTGATTAGATTTCTACCTATGTGAGAATGACGGTTTACAAAGGAAACCCCGACACATGGCATCGAGGATTTCTTTTATGACTTACAAAGATAACAATACTGCAATGCGAACACCTAATCTTTTATGAAATTGATGTTTCTTTTTAAGCCTGAAAACTTGGTGCGTTTAATCGCTGATTTTTTGAACAACGTTTGAAAGACATCTTCCGTAATCTCTTCCCAATCTTTTTTTGTCATGGATAATAATTCTGGATGTGGATTAAAAAGGGGTTCACTGTGTGGTTTTGAAAACCGATTCCATGGGCACACGTCTTGGCAGATATCACAACCAAACATCCAATCGTCAAACTGTCCTTTTACAGAATTTGGGATTTGCTCTTTAAGTTCTATCGTGAAATAGGAAATACATTTACTACCATCTAGCACATAAGGCTCTACAATGGCTTGTGTTGGACACGCATCAATACAGGCTGTACACGAACCACAATGGTCTGTTATTGGCATGTCGTATTCTAATTCTAAATCGACTATGAGTTCGGCAATAAAATAAAAAGAGCCTACTTGTTGCGTTATTAAATTACTGTGTTTCCCAATCCAACCTAAACCAGATTTAGCTGCCCATGCTTTATCGAGTACTGGGGCAGAATCAACAAAGGCTCTACCATGTACTTCGCCAATGTCCTCCCGAATAAAATTTAAAAGTTGTTTGAGTTTGTCCTTTATTACGAAATGATAATCGGTGCCATAAGCATATTTTGACAACTTAAAGCTGTTTTTATTTTGTTCTTCTTCTGGGTAATAATTAAGTAATAAGGAAATTACACTTTTTGAGCCTTCGACCAATTTGGTTGGGTCCAAACGCTTATCAAAATGGTTTTCCATGTATTGCATCTCGCCATGCATGTTTTGGTTGAGCCATGATTCTAAATGTGGCGCTTCTTTTTCTAAAAACGATGCTTTACTAATGCCACAAGACAAAAAACCGAGGCGTTTGGCTTCGGTTTTGATGAGATTTGTATGTTTGGTTCTAGAGTTCATTTAATAAGATTCTAAAACAAGTTCAGAATTGTGATTTGAGTCAAAACAACCCTCCTTGAGCCGTACCTTTTATTTTACCCAAGTGTTTATACGCAAGCTCTGTGACTTCCCGTCCACGAGGTGTGCGCATAATAAACCCTTGTTGGATTAAAAAAGGTTCGTAAACTTCTTCTATGGTTTCGGTGCTTTCACTAACTGCTGTTGCAATTGTAGAAATACCAACCGGGCCACCTTTGAATTTATCAATAATGGTCGATAGAATTTTGTTATCCATTTCATCCAA
>CAXMOQ010000047.1:15065-15709 GCA_964195015.1 uncultured Flavobacteriaceae bacterium
CGCTTCTAAAGCAAATCTGGCAATTTTAATATCGATGTTTCCATCTCCCTTAATTTGTGCAAAATCTCGAACACGACGTAATAAAGCATTGGCAATTCTTGGTGTTCCTCTACTGCGTCCAGCAATTTCAATAGCGGCTTCCATAGTTATCGGAACATCCAAAATACTCGCACTACGTTGCACAATAGTGGTTAATAATTCGGTTTCATAATATTGTAATCTGCTACTTATGCCAAAACGTGCGCGCATTGGTGCTGTCAATAATCCTGATCGCGTTGTTGCCCCAACTAAAGTAAACGGGTTTAAATTAAGTTGAACCGATCTTGCATTCGGCCCAGACTCAATCATAATATCGATTTTATAGTCTTCCATGGCAGAATATAAATACTCTTCTACAATAGGACTTAAGCGATGAATTTCATCAATAAACAAGACATCACGTTCTTCAAGATTGGTAAGTAATCCCGCTAAATCACCAGGTTTGTCTAGTACTGGTCCAGAGGTGACTTTAATGCCTACATTTAATTCGTTTGCGAGAATATGTGCCAGTGTTGTTTTGCCTAATCCCGGTGGGCCATGAAATAGGGTGTGATCTAAAGCTTCATCACGACCGTTAGCTGCCTGAACAAAAATTTGAAGATTCT
>CAXMOQ010000048.1:0-15305 GCA_964195015.1 uncultured Flavobacteriaceae bacterium
AAATGTAACATCACCTTGATAATTTTTTTCAACACCCGCTATTATTCTTAAAAGTGTAGACTTACCCGAACCATTAAGTCCTAAAATTCCAATTTTAGCGCCATAGAAGAAACTTAAATAAATATTTTTTAAAACCGGTGTATTTGCACCTTGATATGTCTTGGTTAAACCAGACATTGAAAAGATTACTTTTTTATCGTCACTCATTTTTAATTAAAAAGTTAATAGTTACTAAATAATTGAGTTTAAATTAATTTCTGCCAAATGAAGATTGAATGCTGGCACTTGTTTAAACCCGTCCTTTTAATGCGTTAAACACCCAAGCTATTGCAAAAAAACCAAATCCAACAGCTGCTAAACCCCAACCAACAACTTCATTATATCTAAAGGCTCCGAGAGCTATTAGACCAAGACCCACAAAGATCATTATAAAAGTTGCCCAAGCTAAAACTGTGTTTTTATTCATTCCCATAATTAATAATTTGTTAGTTAGTTGAAACGCAAATATCGGTTATTTGCACAAAAAAGCATCCGATTGGATGCTTTTTAACTTACCGGAAGAAATCCCATTTTACCCGTTTGGTAATCTCGCATGGCTTCCATAATCTCTGTTTGTGTATTCATGACATAAGGTCCGTAGCTTGCAACCTTTTCTTTAAAAGGTGTACCGGATAAAAATAATAGTTTACTTTTTTCATTTCCTTTTATTGAAAAATGGTCTCCATCTTGATGAAATTCAATAAGTTGATTTTTATTTACTCTTAATTCAACATCATCGTTTACCCTCACATTTCCATTTAGCAAGTATAGCAACGACTGATGCTCATGGGAGACTTCAACATTGTAAACACCATCTTCTTCTATGTCAATCATAAACGCATTCACTGGCGTTTGGGTCGCAATCTTACCGCGCTCTCCTTCTAGATGACCAGCTATAATATGAATGTTCACTTTTTTATCTTCTGAAGAAACCACTTGAAAATCGTCATGCTTTACATGTTGATAATTAGCAGGAATCATTTTCTTATCTGCTGGTAAATTCAGCCATAACTGAATGCCTTCAAGCGTTCCTCCTTTTCTAACAAATTCTTTTGTTGGCCCCTCGGCATGTATAATACCGCGACCAGCCGTTGTCCACTGTACATCTCCAGCTTTAACAACACTTTCATGCCCAAGCGAATCACGATGCAACTGCTCGCCCTGAATCAAAAATGTAATGGGTTCAAAGCCACGATGCGGATGTGGTCCCAAATCAAAGGGATTATTTTGCTCATCAATTTTATAGGGACCATAATGATGCAACAATATAAACGGATCTACCATTTCTATTTGTTGTGTTGGAATAGGTTGTCGTAATTGTATGGGTCCCATATTTACAAAATCGCTTCTTCCAATTGTTTTTATTGTATTTAGTTTCATATTTATTTCCCGAGTAAACGGGAATCTATTTTTAATTTGAGGTCTCGACTCCGCTCGACCTGACATTTAGATTCTGAAGATTTTATAATTCTAAAATCTCATGGTTCTTGTGTCGATTTATAAGATTCCAGCTTTCGCAGGAATTTTATCTTATTTTATCTAACAAGTCGCTTAAAAGACTTGCTTCTTCTTCCGTTATATTTTCAATATAATCGTCTTTCATATGTTTTGAAATTTCATCCAAAAGTATTAGCCCGTTTTTAGTGATTTCAATATGAACAACGCGTCTATCTTCAGGACAAGCTATACGTGCTATTAAATCCTTATTACACAATTTGTCCATTAAGGGCGTTGCGTTTGGTGCTCGTTCCAACATTCGCTCTTTAATAGTTTGCACTTTTAATGGTTTCTTTGCGCCTCTTAAAATGCGAAGAATATTAAATTGCTGTGGCGAAATGCCATAAGGTTTAAAAAATGCATTTTGATGACTACTGATCCAATTTGCTGTATAGACTATATTCAATAAAGCCTTTACCTTCTTGTTAGGGAATTTTGAATTAATGTCTTTCGATATATCTCCCATAGATTATCCTTGAAATCCTGATTTTTTGTGGGCTCCATCACAATACGGTTTGTTTTGTGATGCACCACATCTACAAAATGCTGTCGTTTTATTCTTCTTCTCTATATCACCGTTTGCACTGGTAACATGCAAGGTGCCATAAACTAAAAGTGGCCCGTTTTCAAGTATTTCTACTTTGGTTTCTAAATGTGCGTCTTCTTTTTCCATTTTGTTTGTTGATTTATATGATAGCGCGCCAGATGGACACGCCTCAATTTGAGATATTAATTCATCAGTCGTTGCATTTTCAATTATAATCCAAGGTTTCGCTTTCGGATTGTAAACACGTGGTAATCGTTTTACACATTCGGCAGCATGAATACAGGTTCTTGGTTTCCAAATAATGGTTAATTCTCCATTGGAATATTCCTTAACAATCTCACGATCTGAACTCACGATATCGGTTTTAAATTATTGAATGGCGCTTTCAAACTTTAGAATAGCAGCATCAAAATTCTTTTTAATTTCTGAATCGTTAATACCTGTATCCGAAAAATTTTGATTAAAGGAAGGTAATGAAAACTCTGCAATTATATTTCCTCCCAAATGTGGGAAAGTTCCTTTAGCAATTCCAAGTACTGAAACTCCTCCTCGACCACCTGGTGAGGTTGCCATCAATAGCATAGGCTTGTTATTCCATAACTTGCTATCAATTCTTGACATCCAATCAAATATATTCTTGAATACGGTTGAATATGCACCATTGTGTTCTGCTAATGACAGTACAACTCCATTTGACGATTTAATTTCTTCTAAAAACTTATGCGCGTTTTCTGGAATACCATGCTTTATCTCGTAATCAATGCCATAGATAGGCAATTCAAAATCGTTTAAATCCAGAACAACAACGTCTGCGCCATTAACTTGTCGCACTGCATATTCTGCCAATTGTTTGTTAATCGAATTTTTGCTGTTACTTCCTGCAAAGGCTATTATTTTTCTCATATCAGAATTAATTTATTTTTTTACTAAAAAAATAAGATGTTAATAACAACACCATCGCAATTAAAGCTCCCATTTGATCACCATCGCCAACCATATAATGAGCAAAAAATGCAAGTATAAATGCAAAAAAGAAACCTGCATAAGTCCATTCTTTCAATACTTTAAACTTTGGGTTCCAAACTGCAAACAACCCCAACAACTTCGCTCCGGCATAAGGGTAAATAATATAGGTAGGGTAACCAAAACCAGTGAACATGCCTTTTACGGCTTCGTGATTAAACAAATACATATTTACCGAAAATAATAGCAACAAGGTTAACAAACCCGTGGATGCATAATAGATTATTTTATTTTTCTTCATTTTATTTATTTTAAATTTTAACAAATGTACAATAAATTATTTTATATTCCAAGGAATATATTTCCATGTAATATAATTTATTAATTCAAAAAAATGAGTTTCTCGTTTTCACGGGAATTTTGACTTTTGTACTTTAGCACAAACATTTTTTCGATGAATATTAACTTCAATAAAAACGAAGATCACAATAAGCTATTACTTTCAGAATTAAATAAACGCCTCGCCAAAGTGAAACTCGGCGGCGGGAAACAGCGTATAGAAAAACACCATGATAAAGGTAAAATGACCGCCCGCGAACGCATTGATTACCTATTGGATTCTAAAGCCAATTGTGTTGAAATTGCTGCCTTCGCAGGAGATGATATGTATTCAGAACACGGTGGTTGTCCTTCGGCCGGCGTAGTCATTAAAATAGGTTATATAAAAGGAAAGCAATGTATTGTTGTTGCAAATGACGCTACCGTAAAAGCTGGCGCCTGGTTTCCTATTACTGCAAAAAAGAATTTACGTGCCCAGGAAATTGCCATAGAAAATCGTTTGCCCATAATTTATTTGGTGGATAGTGCTGGTGTGTATTTGCCAATGCAAGATGAAATTTTCCCAGATAAAGAACATTTTGGACGCATTTTTAGAAATAATGCCGTTATGAGCAGCATGGGAATTACACAAATTTCGGCTGTTATGGGAAGTTGTGTTGCCGGTGGCGCTTACCTTCCCATTATGAGTGATGAAGCACTGATTGTAGATAAAACTGGGAGCATTTTCCTTGCTGGAAGTTATTTGGTAAAAGCTGCCATTGGCGAATCTATCGACAATGAAACGCTTGGAGGCGCGACAACACATTGTGAGATTAGTGGTGTGACCGATTATAAAGCTAAAGATGATGCAACTGCTTTAGATAGCATTAAAAATATAGTCGATAAAATTGGAGATTATGATAAAGCTGGATATAATCGAATAAAGGCTTCAAAACCAAAAGAAAACTCTGAAGACATTTATGGTATTCTTCCTAAAAGTCGATCGGATCAATATGATATGCTGGAAATCATAAACCGCCTGGTAGACAATTCAGAATTTGACCAATATAAAGAAAGCTACGGAAAAACTATTTTAACAGGCTATGCTAGAATTGATGGTTGGGCTGTAGGTATTGTTGCCAACCAACGTAAAGTTGTAAAAGATGCAAAAAAAGAAATGCAATTTGGAGGTGTTATTTATTCTGATAGTGCCGATAAAGCCACACGGTTTATTGCCAATTGTAACCAGAAGAAAATTCCGCTAGTGTTTTTACAAGATGTTACAGGTTTTATGGTGGGTAGCAAAAGTGAACATGGCGGCATTATTAAGGACGGTGCAAAAATGGTGAATGCAGTAAGTAATAGTGTTGTTCCAAAATTTACCATTATCATTGGTAATAGTTATGGTGCTGGAAACTATGCCATGTGTGGAAAAGCTTATGACCCAAGACTTATTGTTGCTTGGCCAAGTGCAGAATTGGCTGTAATGAGTGGAAACTCGGCTGCCAAAGTGTTGCTTCAAATTGAAAAAACATCTCTTGAAAAGAAAGGCGAAAAAATTACTAAAACGAAAGAAGATGAACTTTTTAACCAGATAAAATCCAGATATGATAATCAGGTTTCTCCTTATTATGCGGCCTCGCGCATTTGGACAGATGCTATTATCGATCCTTTAGATACGCGTAAATGGATAAGCATGGGCATTGAAGCTGCAAACCACGCTCCTATTGAAAAAACATTTAATTTGGGTGTGATACAAGTTTAATAATGCAAAAAACTAAAACAAAGCAATCTCCATATATTATTATTCTACTTATTCTATCAGGAGAAGCTGTTTTTATTTTACCCTTTGTTTTGGCGCGTATATTTAGGCCAACTTTCTTGGAAGCCTTTGATATTAATAACCTACAATTAGGAACCTGTTTTTCTGTTTATGGGCTTGTGGCATTGTTCTCTTATCTTTTTGGAGGTCATTTGGCCGATAAATTCCATCCAAGATATTTAATGTCTCTAGCGCTTATACTTACAGCATTTGGTGGTATTTTCCTTTCGACTTTTCCAGATTACGTACAGTTAAAATACTTATTTGGATACTTCGGTTTCACTACCATATTTTTATTTTGGGCTGCCATGATAAAAGCGACAAGAATTTGGGGAGGAACTGAAAAACAAGGCATCGCATTTGGTTATTTAGACGGTGGCCGAGGTTTGGTAGCTGCTGGATTTGGATCTCTTGGCGTATTGATTTTCACACTGTTTATCGACGTTGATATTTCTGAAACTACAATTCAAGAACGCAAGGAAGCATTTCATTATGTGATATTATTTTCCTCAATTATTGTTGGTGTTATAGGGATTATTGCATTTTATTTTTTGAAGCCTTTACAAGTCAATCAGGTATCCAGCCAACAAAATTCCAATGTTCTGACTATGGCCGATTTTAAGAAGGTTATAAAAATCCCTTCAGTTTGGTTACTCATGATTATTATTTTATGTGCTTATGTTGGCTATAAAATGACAGATGTTTTTAGCTTATATGCCAAGGATGTCATGGGTTATGATGATATAAAATCTGCTAAAGTCGGGACTTATTTATTATACATGAGACCAATCATCGGCGTTGTAATTGGGGTATTGGCAGATAGAACAAGAGCCTCTTTATGGATTATTATTGGATTCTTTTTAACATTAATTACAAGTTTGATTTTTGCTTCAGGAATAATTAGTGACCAAACTACATTACTGTTTATTTTATCTATTGGCTTGATGGCTTTAGGCGTCTATTCTGTAAGAGTATTATATTTTGCAGCTATGGAAGAAGGAAAAATCCCTTTGGCACTAACAGGTACGGCAGTTGGATTAATCTCTATTATTGGATACACACCCGATATTTTTGCCGGACCAATGATAGGTGTTTTATTAGATAATTCTCCGGGTGAGCTTGGCCATCAACATGTATTCATGGCATTATCCGGTTTTACATTAATCGGGTTAATCACTTCGCTTATTTTCCATAGAATTTCAAAAAGGGCAAATATTGCTTCATAAAAAAGAATCATTTTAATTTATCTCATAATTTTCGTACCTTTTGATTATAATTAATAAGCATAATAATCATGGGAAAAATTAAATCACTCAATAAGTGGGCAAATAGACATACTTATTTACCGCTTGATCTGTTGCGCATTGTTCTTGGTGTTTTTTTATTCATTAAAGGCATTAATTTTATGTCGGAAAGCCAAATGTTGATGGAACTTTTTAAACCCATACAAGGCATGGCTGGTGGCATGCTTGCTGTACATTATATTGCACCAGCGCATTTTATTGGAGGTGTTTTAATTGCTTTTGGCTTATTAACCCGTTGGGCAATTATAGCACAATTACCTATTTTAATTGGCGCCATTATTATCAATTTTGCTGGAGATATGAACACAAACAATTTATTGTTAGCAACTGCGACGTTTCTTATATGTGTATTCTTTATGTTTTATGGATCTGGTAAGCGATCGTTAGATTATTATTTTAAAATGCAGCAATAGGATAAAATCGTTTTTAGCTGGTGCTTTTAATAGATTCTAAAGTTTGTTGTCTTTGAACTTTACGAGAAGTGGTTTCGATAAATTCACTGATTGCGTAAACTTGTTTCGGGATTTCATGTTTTTCAAAACCTTCAAAAATCGAAGGCTCTACAACATTGTTTTCTCCTTCAAGAACTAATATTACTTTTTCTCCTAACAGATTATCATCTACTGATGCAATAAAAAATCGTTGATTAAGCTTATCTTCTAATTTCCGTTCCAATTGCTCCGGATATATTTTGATCCCTCCAGAGTTAATCACATGGTCAAAACGTCCTAGCCATTCAAATTCAGTTCCCGAATGGAGATTTACAATATCATTCGTAATGATTTTGGAATCGCAGAAGTTTGGAGCATCGATAAGCAAACAACCTCTTTCATCTTGAGTAATTTTAACGTCCGGGAAGGTTTTAAAATGAGACCTTTCGACTGCGCTCAATGTGACATTCTCTATATGGTTTAGCTTTTTAACTGCAATATGCGAGACTGTTTCGGTCATACCATAGGTTTCAAACACCTTTGCTTTACAGTTTTGGATATCCCTTATTAATTGTTTTGACGCTGGTGCGCCACCAATAATAATGGTTTTTATATGGTCTACAACTTCTAATGAATTTTGTAATTGCATGGGCAACATGGCACAAAAATCATAGCCTTTATTCCTATTGAATTTGGGTTTGGATGTTGGTTCAACAAGATCTAACTGCAAGCCTAAAATCATGGCTCTTATTAACATCATTTTACCAGCAATATATCGTGATGGTAAACAGTGTAATGCAGAGTCGCCTGATTTCAGTTTAAAAAAATTTCCTGTAGCAATGGCAGAATTTACCATGGCTTGCTTCTTTACTTTAATGGTTTTTGGTTTCCCTGTAGAACCTGACGTTTTAACTTCTATAGAGTCTTTTTCATCTAGCCAATCCATTAAAAAATTGCCCAACAATTTTTCGTAAGAAGAACCTTCTTTCACAAAACTATAAGCAACCTCCTTTAGGTTAGTAAACGTATAGTCGATTCCGTTTAAACAAAATCTATTATGTATTTTATTGTATTTCGGATTCAATGTCCTCTATTGTTATAGTTTCTACAATAACTGGTGCCTCAACACGACCAAATAATTTGTCGTTCCAATCGGTCCATTTGTATTTTTTAGCTAAAACAAAAAGTATAATTGGAAATACGATAAATACGGGCATAAACACATCTACAAATCCAGCCGCTGTTGGATCGGACATATCTTTAAAAACCGAATGCGTTTGAAAGGCAGTCCAATCGGCAGTTACCAATAAGGCGGTAAAAAGGTTGTTTGCTGCATGAAAGCCAAGAGAGAGGTCTAAACCTTCGTCCATTAAGGCCATGATGCCTAGAAACAATCCCGTACCAATGTAATAAACCATAACTATGTACCCTAGTTTTTCGACTTCAGGATTTGCAATATGAAGCAAACCAAAAACAAAAGATGTGGAAATTAATGGCAGCCATTTGTTTTTAACAAAAACACCAATACCCTGCATTAAATAACCTCGAAATAAATACTCTTCAAAACTGGTCTGTAACGGTACGAGCACAATGGCAATCACACAAAGTATTAAAAATGGTACTAATTTAAAATTTAGCTCATAATTTTCTGGCGATGTAAAATAATCTAGAAAAACAAAACCACTAGATATTATTCCCCATAATAAAAACACAAACCAAAAGCGTTTCCAATCTATTTTTTTTCTTGAGGTTGTTAAATGTGTAAGCGATTGTTTATGCAGAAACTTGACGACCAACAATAGGAAAACCAAGCCACCAACAAAAGGCAAAAGAATAAATACTAGGTTTAAGTTTGGTTCAAAAAGTGTCATTAAATAATTAACATCGTTCATGCTCTCCAAATCAACATTTCCGCTTAATTGTTTCATAATAACGGCAACACCATGTGGAATTGAAAATACGACAACGCCTATTACGGCAACAATTAAACCAATTACATACCGCCACCAATCATGTAAAACATTAAACGCTTGTGCTATATACATACTTTATAAATTAAAATTCCAGTTTCTGTTTTTATTGTATTGCAATGTACCATTTTTTACTTGTAACGGTGACTCAAAATTATTGGTAAATAAACCGCCAGTTCCAAGCCCTTGTGGCTTCTCATTTTGCAACGTATAGGTGTATTGTGCGATTGCATTTAAGCCAACATTGCTCTCTAAAGCACTTGTTATCCACCAACCAATATGTTGTCGTTCTGCAATGTCTATCCACGCATTGCTCCCGACGAATCCACCAATTAAACTGGGCTTTAAAATGATGTATTGCGGATTTATCATTTGTAACAATTCTTTCTTTTTCATTACAGAAAACACGCCAATTAATTCTTCGTCCAGAGCAATTGGTAATGGTGTTTCTTCACACAATTTTTTCATTGCCTCAAATTGATTCGGTTTTATGGGCTGTTCAATGGAATGTAAATCCAGCTCAGATAAGATTTTTAATTTTTCTAACGCATCCGAAGCTGAAAATGCACCATTGGCATCTACGCGCAGTTCAATGTCTTTTGCTGAATATTCTTTCCTGATGGATTTTAAAAGATTAATTTCAGTTTGAAAATCGATCGCTCCAATTTTCATTTTTATACAAGAAAACCCAGCTTCAATCTTTTCTTTTATTTGCTGCTTCATAAAAGCTTCCGTTCCCATCCAAACCAAGCCGTTAATTGGAATTGAAGCCTCTCCTGTTACAAATGCCGATGGGAATAATGCAAATTCGTCCTCACTCTCCAAAGATTTAAAAGCCATTTCCAATCCAAACTGAATGCTAGGGAATTCAATTAATGCTTCTATCAGGACATCCAATCCGAGTTGTATGTTATTGCAAGTCCACTTTAGCTTTTCTTCATAATCCGATCTATCATCAACCGATAAGCCTCGAAAAAGCCCACATTCTCCAACACCCTGTTTTTCGTGATGTTCTAGTTTTATAAACCAGGTTTCTTTAGTTTTTAAAATCCCTCGCGAGGTTCCGCTAGCGTGTTTAAAATGGAGTAAGTGTTTTTGATAGGTCGCTGTCATGTTGAGTTCAAAAATAGTCAAATATTTTTGTATTTTTAAGCTTAATAAAAATCAAGTTGAAATGCCCGAATTTCCAAATATTATTCATTTTGCCATTCCATTTTTTGTGTTTTCCATGTTGTTAGAATTATATGTAACAACGAAACAGAATATTAAGACTTACGAAGCTAAAGATGCGTTTTCTTCCATAGCGATGGGCATTGGAAATGTATTAATAGGGTTTATAAGTAAAGCTCTGGTTCTAGTAGCATTTTTTTATATCTATAACAATTTCAGGATTTTTACCATTCCTATAACTTAGTGGAGTTTTGTTTTGATTCTCTTTGCAGATGATGTTTCTTATTATTGGTTTCATCGTATTTCCCATGCATGTCGAATATTCTGGGCCTCGCATGTTGTACATCATTCTTCTCAACATTACAATTTAAGTACAGCCTTACGGCAAACATGGTCTGGCGGCTTTTACACCTTTATATTTTGGCTGTGGCTGCCGTTTTTAGGGTTTCATCCCGGCATGATATTGTTGCAAATGTCCATAAGTTTAATCTACCAATTCTGGATTCATACCGAAGCCATTAATAAATTGCCAAAGTGGTTTGAAGCTGTTATGAATACACCATCGCATCATCGTGTACATCATGGTAGTAACCCGTTATATCTGGATAGGAACCATGCGGGTATCTTTATTATTTGGGATAAATGGTTTGGAACATTTCAGCCTGAATTAAAAGAAGAAAAAGTCATTTACGGTCTAACAAAAAACATTCATACCTACAACCCTATTCATATTGCCTTTGATGAATGGATTGCCATGTTTAAAGATGCCTTATCTGGAAAAAAATCGATAACCAACCGATTGAAATATCTTATAAAACCGCCCGGTTAGAGTCATGATGGTACGGGTAAAATAAGTGATGATTTACGGAAGGAATGGTTTGAAAAAAATTCCAATTAAAAAATGAGTCGGGTGCTTGTGGTTCTAATGTTTCTAGCAAGTATCTGATGGCGGATTGATTCGTGGAAATAAGATAATCGCCTTGTCTGAATGTAAAGGCTTTTGTGCTTAAAGTCACGTTTGTGTTGTAATGTTGGTAATGTCCTTCGTAGGCTTGTGTTCTCGTCTCAAAACTATCAAGCTTATAGGCCTCAACAGTAATAGTAGTGTCTTTTTCAAGCGGTGTCATTTCAACTTTATTAAGTTTTAGTAAGTCAATAACCTTGTGCCAGCCTTGCGGAATGATATAAGCTTCCGGTACGGTTACCTTGACGGTTGGTTTAAAATAATTCTGATAAGCAACCTTTTTGGTAAATGGCTTGGTTCGGTCGTATTTTAAACGTGGCATGCCTGTTATTTCGCTGGTTATTATTTCTCCCTTATAGCCTTTAAAATATAATGTTGAGGTTTTACTGGTATCAATTTCCCAGTCTAATGCATAAATATCATTGCTATGATAGTTAGAAGTTGCTTTTTGTCTCAAGTCGGATATAATTTCACCTTGCTCTTCTATAATTTCAATCATGCTTTTCATGAGTGCATAAGTGCCTTCAACACGTTGTTTGTAGGGCTTAAGCATGTGAGTTTCCACCATCATGCCCAACGTATTAAACAAGGTTGTGTAGCCTGTCGAATATCGAGGGTAATCTATAAATTGAGCAAACCCTTCTTCTGGAACCTGATTAAAAACATTCACATAAGGAGTGATTGGCCATTCTTTTAATGATAATTTCCGCTCAAGTTTTGGCATCATTTCGGTATGGATATAATTGCCTAAATCACCACCAAGTTTATTGTGCTGTGTAAATAAATGTGTCAAAGTGTATTGGTAATCGGCGCCATTACTTACATGATTATCTATAAACACATCGGGCTTTAACAAATGAAAAATTTCTACAAATGTTATCGCGTTTTTCGTATCACATTTTATAAAATCACGATTCAAATCGTAGTTTCTGGCATTCCCTCTAAAACCATATTCCTCCGGACCATTTTGGTTGGCTCTAGTCGTTGAATTTCGGTTTAAACTGCCACCAACATTATAAATAGGAATCGTTGCTAAAACGGTGTTTTTAGGAGTTTCAATCTTACCTTGAACAAGATCTCTAAATAACATCATGGTAGCATCAATACCATCGCTTTCTCCGGGATGAATCCCATTATTGATTAAAAGAATGCGCTTGTTTTTCCGTATTTCTGAAAAATTAAAAGTTGCATCTAGATTTAAAGTCACTAGATGCAAAGGCTTCCCCGAATCGGTTTCGCCAATGGCTTGCATGGAAATTTCAGGATATGCTTCAGCTAAATTGTTATAAAATTGAATGGTTTGCTTGTAAGTTGCAGTTTCTAATCCATTTGAAGCTTCAAAAATTGTTGTAAAATCATAAACCTTTTTATCTTTTTCTGAAGAGCAAGACACTAATAAAATAATAACAGCAAGAATTTTTTTCATCTAAAAAATTTAAGAAAATGAAACTAATAAATAAAAGGGTATTATACACCAAACTTAATCAAAATAAAGAAATAAGGACTTGTGCTTAGTGATTTTAACTGTATTTTTGCAACTTCTTAAAACAAGCCATTATGACAGAGTTTATTAGAAAACGTACCGCGAATGCCAAGAACGATATTTTAAGTGGAATTACGGTTGCTTTAGCCTTAGTTCCAGAAGCGGTAGCGTTTGCCTTTGTAGCCGGTGTGGATCCATTAGTCGGTTTATATGCAGCTTTTATGATTGGTTTGATTACGGCTGTTTTTGGAGGGCGACCTGGTATGATAAGTGGTGCAACAGGAGCTTTAGCCGTGGTTATGGTCGCTTTAGTTGCCAAAGGGAATGCCATGGGTATGGAAGGCGAGCAACTGGGTCTATATTATTTGTTTGCTACCGTTATTTTAATGGGTATTATACAAATGCTTGCAGGCATTTTAAAGCTTGGAAAGTTTGTTCGCTTAATTCCGCATCCAGTCATGATGGGTTTTGTAAATGGATTGGCCATAGTTATATTTTTATCACAACTCGGGATGTTTATGACCGTTGAAAATAACCAAGAAGTTTGGATGCATGGCGCGAAACTTTGGACTATGATTGGTCTTGTGGCTTTGGCCATGGGTATCATGTTCGGTTTACCAAAACTAACTAAAAAATTACCGGAGGCCTTGATTGCCATTTTTGCCGTTTCGGCGATTGTGATTTTTGGGAATTTAGATGTTGCAACCGTCGGTAGTTTTATTCGCGATGGTGGAGGCGAAGGCTTAAAAGGAGGTTTGCCACAATTTCAGTTTGATATTTTTAGTAAAGTGCCATTCAATTTAGAAACCTTAAAATTTATTGGGCCTTATGCTTTAATTCTCGCGGCCATCGGATTGATTGAATCTTTAATGACTCTTAATTTAATAGATGAACTCACAGAGACCAGAGGAAATTCTAATAGAGAATGTATGGCACAAGGTGGTGCCAATATTGTTACTGGGTTTTTTGGTGGTATGGGCGGCTGTGCGATGATTGGACAATCGCTTATTAACATAAAAGGTGGTGGTCGTGGCCGGCTTTCTGGGATTGTTGCTGCATTGTCTTTATTAGCGTTTATTTTATTTGCTTCAGGATTAATCGAGCAAGTGCCTATCGCCGCTTTGGTTGGTGTCATGTTTATGGTCGTTATCGGTACCTTTGCTTGGAGTAGTTTTAGAATTTTAAATAAAATTCCGTTTAGCGATGTCATTGTATTGGTTGCAGTATCGGCATTAACAGTCTTGTTTGATTTGGCAATTGCGGTTATTGCGGGCGTTATTATTAGTGCGTTGGTTTTTTCGTGGGAAAACGCCAAACGTATTCGTGCACGTAAACGCACCAAAGACGATGGGACGTTAGTATATGAAATTTGGGGGCCTTTATTCTTTGGATCTATTATTGCTTTTAACGAAAAGTTTGATGTAAAAAACGATCCTCAACATGTTGAAATTGACTTTGTTGAGTCTCGCATTAGTGATCATTCGGCAATCGAAGCTATTTTTAATTTGGTTAGCAAATATGAAGCTGAAGAAAAGTCGGTTAAGCTAAAACATTTGAGTGAAGATTGTAAAATTCTGTTGTACAAATCAAGTCCAAAATTCCACGAAGTCATTGTTGAAGCTATTGACGATCCGCGTTATCATTTAGCCGAAAATCCTGAAGCGTTCTCTAAAGGCTTATCGGAATATAATCTGTAAAATGCATTGTCATTCATGCGAATCCCGATAGCTATCGGGAAGGAATTTTTTACATTTAGGTGAAAATTTTAGTGGATTCTGCATCACGTACGGAATGACAAAAAAATTCAACCAAAGAAGCATATTAGGTATAGAATTCGTGGTCATCAACCAAAAGGGTGGTGAGCTCTACAGTATGATCATCGGGATCTTTCAGATAAATGGAATGCAAGTAATAATGGTCTTGAAATTTGAAAGATTCATCTATTTCCTTAAAGTAGTTTTGCGCTTTCTTAAAATCTTCATTCGAGACATTAAAAGCAAAATGATCTATCTTGACGTTACGCGATAACCGATCGAATTTTTCATTGTCCAGATTTGCAGGAAAGATGGCGATGCCTGTTTTTCCCGAAAGCATAAACACAGGAAATTCACCCCATTTTTCAAGCTGATATTTTTTTAAACCCATGACTCTTGAATACCATGCAATTGAAGTATCTACGTCTTTAACTCGAATGGCAACATGATCCAGAAAGTTGATCTTAAAAGGTGTCATAAGATATTATATTTAGTGATCTGACGTTTGTAAATTTCGAGATTGCCCGTTTAGTAATTTCCAACCATCCTCACGCTTTATTAAAGTGCCGGATTCTATGATTTTAAAAAGAGAGACTGTGTTTGTGGTGTCCGTCATTTTACCCGATACAATTCCCGAATAGTTTGCAATAGAATCTGTAAGCGGAACTATTTGAATGGTATCAAACGAAAATTCTATCGTATTTATGAGTTTAGAGTTTGATATTAATATTGATTGAACGGAATCATAAGATAATGCAGACTCATAACCAGGAGGAACCCAAAAAAAATCTGATGATTTGTCTAGGTAATCAAATTCGGCTTCCAGTCCGCCCGCTTTAATGGCATCGTGGTAATTGTCAAACATGTTAAGAATTTCTGAAGTGACTTTTTCTTTATTTAATGTGTTGGATTTTTGCTCACAACCAAATGCTATCGTAAGTAAAATGAAATAATATGTGGTACAAAATTTCATGTGTTTATGTCTATTGTTTTTTATTTGTCACATGCTGTTCGCTATTAATCATTTACTCACAATGCCTTAT
>CAXMOQ010000049.1:0-15269 GCA_964195015.1 uncultured Flavobacteriaceae bacterium
GCGCTTATTTTGGAGCATTAATGTCTACAAAAACCTTAATGTTGGTTGCAATTGTTGAAGTAGTTTCTGGTTTAGCTTTAATCCTAAACAAATATGGTGCTCTGATGAGTGTGATATTAATGAGTGTTTCGATAAATGCAGTTTTATTTCATCTTGCATTAGATCCGGGAGGAATTGGAGGAGCTGCCGTTCTTCTTATTCTTAACATTGCGGTTCTTTATGGTTTTAAAGACAAGTATAAAGATTTACTTCCAGGATAAATAAACAAAACGTCATTGCGAATGTAATGAAGCAATCTGTTTCATTTAATGAGATTACGACGTCGCTTCTCTCCTCGTAATGACGTTTTTATTTTTGCTGTGGTGGATATTGTGACAATACTTTTGTTACAATAGCATTTAGTTTTTCTTCTCGTACTTCTGGCGTAGCATTCGGACTAAAGCTACTATCGCTTATGGCTTGCCAGAATAATCCCTTCTTATTTTTATCTACAAAATCGATAACAATACGACGATTAACATTGGCTTGCCCAACAGGAATGGTCATTGAAATGCCACCACCTACATTGCCGCCTCCGCCACCAACTCCAACGCCAACAGAGCTGTTTTGTACTTCTTGATATTCGCTACTTTGTATGTTAATTAAAAAATCTGGATTATCGGATAAACTGTAACCTTTTGTTTTCATATTGGCATCCAAAACATCCACTAATCGTTTTGAGTCCAATTCGCTTAACCCAATTTGCATATCGGCGTAATAGTTATAGGTTTTGTAACTCGTAAAATCTGTACTTTTATCATAATCGTAATTAACGTTTATTGGAGCACATGAGGCAAATAGAAACGCAAAAACTAAAACCTTAAGTGTTTTCATAAGCAACTTTTTGTTTAAAGTTAATCAAAAATTATTCCAAGAAGTTTAATAAAAATATAGAAGGCTAATCATTCAACATTTTCCACAAGGCGTCTTTAAGTTCTGTGAGACCTTGTTGCGCAACCGACGATATAAATAAATATGGAATAGGAAGTTCGTTATCTAATTCAACTTTAAGTTCTGCCTTTAACTCGTCATCTAACATATCGCATTTTGAGATTGCAATAATGCGTTCTTTATCAAGCATTTCCGGATTGTAACGACGTAGTTCATCCAGCAAAATATCATACTGTTTCTTAATATCTTTGGCATCGGCTGGAATTAAAAAAAGTAAAATGGAGTTCCGCTCAATATGACGTAAAAAATAATGCCCAAGACCTTTTCCTTCGGCAGCTCCTTCAATTATTCCGGGAATGTCCGCCATGACAAAGGTTTGAAACTCCCTATATTTAACGATGCCTAAATTTGGTTTAAGCGTTGTAAACTCGTAATCGGCAATTTTTGGTTTTGCAGAAGTGATTACAGATAGCAAGGTAGATTTTCCAGCGTTTGGAAAACCAACCAAACCAACATCTGCCAGTACTTTTAACTCTAAAGTAATATGTCTTTCTTCAAGTGGAATACCTGGCTGCGCGTATCGTGGTGTTTGGTTTGTAGAAGACCTAAAATGCCAGTTGCCCAGTCCTCCTTTTCCGCCTTGACAAATTATTTTTTCTTCTTGATCTTGAGTGATTTCAAAAATAATGTCATTAGTTTCAGTATCACGAATCACTGTTCCTAACGGCACATCTACATAGACATCTTCGCCATCGGCGCCAGAGCTTCTGCTCTTACTACCATGCTCGCCATGACCTGCTTTAAAATGTTTTTTGAATTTTAAATGAAGTAGTGTCCAAAGGTTCGAGTTCCCTTTAATGATAATATGACCTCCACGACCACCATCGCCGCCATCCGGACCGCCTTTAGTAATATACTTTTCGCGGTGTAAATGCACAGAACCTTTACCTCCATTTCCGGATGTGACGTGCATTTTAACGTAATCTACAAAATTGCCTTCGGTCATATTTATTTTCCACGAAAGTGGAAATCTTCTTAATTCAAACTAAAATTTATTGGATGCCTCCTTACTGAAATACACTCAGCATCAATCGCAGGAATGATAAATACTATAACTTATCTATAGCCGTACTTAATCGCACAGTAATCTCTTCAATACTACCAACACCATCAACGCCAAAATACTTGTTCTGCGATGCGTAGTAGTCTTTAAGTATTGCGGTTTTGTTATAGTATTCTGTGATTCGGTTTCTAATAATGTTTTCGTCGGCATCATCAGGTCTTCCACTGGTTTTACCACGTTCTAACAAACGTTTTACCAAAACCTCATCATCAACTTCTAAAGCAATCATGGCATTAATTGATGAATCCTTACTTTCCATAAGTTTTTCTAGTGCCTGCGCTTGTGCATTTGTTCTTGGGAAACCATCAAAAATAAAGCCCTTTGCATCAGCATTTTTTTCAACTTCTGCATTAAGCATTTTTATGGTTACCTCATCTGGCACTAACTCGCCTTTATCCATATACGATTTAGCCAAGATACCTAAAGCCGTTTCATTCTTTATATTGTAACGAAACACATCACCCGTAGAGATATGCACCAAATTATATTTTTTCTTTAAAAAATTGGCTTGCGTTCCCTTTCCGGCGCCTGGAGGTCCAAAAAGCACAATATTCGTCATATGCTGTGTTGTGCTTATTTGATAAACCTCTGGAATATCTCTACCCAACCCGTCATAGTCCAATCCGAAACCAACGATAAACTTATTCGGGATTTTAATGCCTATATAGTGAATCTTAAAATCCTTTTTATAGGCTTCTGGTTTATAAAAAAGCGTAGCGATTTTAAGCGATTTTATGCCTTCATTTTTAAATATTCTATAAATTTCGTGTAGCGTGTTCCCAGTATCGATAATATCTTCAAGAACCACCACGGTCCTTCCTGATAAATCTTGGGTAAGACCAATTAATCGTTGGATATCTTCGGTAGATTTAACACCTTCATAAGATGCTAATTTTATAAAAGTAACCTCGCATGGTTTCGGGTATTTCTTAACAAAATCACTTACCACCATAAAAGATCCGTTCAAAATACCTATAAATATTGGTATTTCATCGCCAAGATCGTTTGAAATTTCATTTGCTAGTTTAGAAATAGCGGCATCAATTTCCGTTGCAGAAATGAATGGCTTAAAATATTTATCATGAAGCTTAATCATGTTGTTCTTTTTTAGAAAGATGCAAAGGTAATCAATTGATTAAGGATATACCATTTTTGATTTACGATTTTAAAAAATGGTTTCATATTTAAGTGTATTTTTGCATAACATTGAATGAAAAATCATAAAATTGTGCAATGAATTACTTTTCTTCAAATTTTAAATTAGGTATACTCGGTGGTGGTCAATTAGGCAAAATGTTGCTTATTGACACAAGAAAGTTTGATATTTACACTTGTGTTCTGGATTCCAACGAAGATGCGCCCGGCAGGATTGCCTGTAATGAATTTTATCAGGGCGACTTGATGGATTTTGATACGGTTTGTAATTTTGGCAAACGGGTAGATGTAATTACCATTGAAATAGAAAACGTAAATGTTGACGCACTTGAAGCACTTGAAAAAAAGGGCATAAAAGTCTATCCAGCTTCAAAAACATTACGTACTATTCAAAATAAAGCCAAGCAAAAATTGTTTTATGTAGATCATGGTTTACCAACGGCTCCTTTTTCTCGTTTTGCATATACATCCGAAATAGGAGAAGCAATAAATCATGGTGGTTTAAGTTTTCCTTTTGTTTGGAAATGCGCCCAATTCGGTTACGACGGCACTGGTGTTAAAGTGATAAGAACAAATGCAGATTTACAACATTTACCAAATGTAGAATGTATCGCAGAAGACCTCATTCCTTTTAAACACGAATTGGCAGTTATTGTTGCAAGAAATGGATCCGGAGAAACTAAAACTTATCCCGTTGTTGAAATGGAGTTTCACGCTGAAGCCAATCAGGTGGAGTATGTAATATGTCCCGCAAGAATTGATGAAAGCATTGCTAAAAAAGCTAAAGCTATTGCGTTAAAAGTTTCGGAAGCATTTAATCATGTTGGTTTAATGGCTGTTGAAATGTTTTTAACGCAAAACAATGATATTTTAATTAACGAAGTGGCGCCAAGACCTCATAATTCCGGTCATCATACGATTGAATCCAGCTACACCTCGCAATTTGAACAACATATAAGAGCGATATTAGATTTGCCGTTAGGCAGAACCGATAGTAAAGTTGGTGGAATTATGGTAAATTTGGTTGGTGCTGAAGGTTATACAGGCGATGTCGTTTATGAGCATATTGAGGTTATTATGAAAATGCAAGGGGTAACGCCACACATTTATGGTAAAAAACAAACCCGACCATTTCGTAAAATGGGACATGTCACTATAGTTAACAAAGATGTAAATGAAGCACGAAAAATTGCTGAAAATGTTAAAAATACCATTAAAGTAATAAGTGAATAAATCACAAAAATCAAATCACAAATTCCAATTTTTTATGATTGGTATTTGGGATTTTAAATTTTGAATTTTATGAATAAAGTAGGAATAATCATGGGAAGCAAAAGCGATCTTCCTGTTATGCAAGACGCTATCGATATGTTAAAAGGGTTTGATATTGCCGTAGAAGTCGATATTGTTTCGGCTCACAGAACCCCTGAAAAAATGTTCGATTATGGCAAAAACGCACACACAAAAGGCATTAAAGTTATTATCGCTGGTGCTGGTGGCGCGGCGCATTTACCAGGCATGATCGCATCGTTGTCACCACTTCCGGTGATTGGGGTTCCCATAAAAAGCAGCAACTCTATTGATGGCTGGGATTCTGTTTTATCCATTCTTCAAATGCCAGGTGGCGTTCCTGTGGCGACAGTCGCTTTAAATGGTGCGAAAAACGCTGGGATTTTAGCGGCTCAAATTATCGGGACTTCAGACAATTGTGTATTAGATAAAGTCTTAATCTATAAAGAAGGATTAAAACAAAAGGTAGAAGATTCTGCAAAAGACATCACATAAAATAAAAGTATTTAAAATCCATGAATATATTGCTCGAAGAATTTAATACTGTATATAATACTGCGCCATTTTCAAAAATTAATAGCGAAGATTTTCTTCCCGCTTTTAAACAAGCCATTCAGGATGCAAAAGGAGAAATAGACAGTATCGTTAATAACCCAGAATCACCAATGTTTGAGAACACCATTGAAGCGCTCGATTTCTCTGGAACACAATTAGACAGAATTTCAAGTATCTTTTTTAATTTGAATTCGGCTGAAACCTATGATGAGATTCAAAAAATAGCACAAGACGTATCGCCTTTGTTATCAGAATTCACTAACGATATAACACTAAATGAAAAATTATTTGAACGTGTTAAGATGGTATATAATACAAAAGCAACGCTTGACTTAACCGTAGAGCAACAAACACTCCTCGATAAAAAATATAAAGGCTTTTCTCGTAATGGTGCTAATCTCCCTGAAGATAAAAAGCAAACACTTCGGGATATTGATAGAGCATTAAGCAAGTTCAAGCTTAATTTTGGAGAAAATATATTGGCTGAAACCAATAGGTTTGAAATGCTTCTTACAAACGAAGAAGATTTATCAGGCTTACCCGATGGAGCCAAAGAAGCCGCAAAGCAATTAGCAGAATCTAAAGACAAGGAAGGCTGGTTAATTACTTTAGATTATCCTAGTTATATTCCGTTCATGACCTATGCCGATAATCGAGAATTACGTAAAAAATTAGCCGTTGCTTTTGGTAGTAACGGATTTAAAAATGATGCTTTGGACAATCAGGGTATTGTTTTAAAAATCGCCAAACTGCGTCATGATCGTGCCACACTTTTAGGCTATAAAACACATGCACATTTTATATTGGAAGAACGCATGGCTGAAACCCCAGAAAAAGTTCAAGAATTTCTAAACGAGCTTCTTGGAAAAGCAAAACCCGCCGCAGAACGCGAGTTTAAAAACCTAGAGAACTTTGCAAAAGAACTGGATAACATTGATCGTTTAGAAAAATGGGATGCCTCTTATTATTCCGAAAAATTAAAACAAAAGTTGTTTAGGCTCGATGACGAACAACTCAAACCTTTTTTTAAGTTGGAAAATATCATTAATGGCGTATTTACAGTAGCCAAAAAATTATATGGTATACATTTTGAAGAAATTGACACCATCGATAAATACCATGACGATGTTTTGACGTACAAAGTAACCGATAACGAAGGGCATCTCGTTTCTATTTTTTATGCCGATTTCTTTCCACGTGCCGGAAAGCGTAATGGCGCCTGGATGACGTCCTTTAAACCGCAGTATGTAAAAAATAAAGTAAATGAAAGACCACATATCTCTATCGTATGCAATTTCACCAAACCAACGAAGAGCAAACCATCACTTTTAACCTTTAACGAAGTGACGACCTTGTTTCACGAGTTTGGCCATGCGCTTCACGGCATGTTAGCAAATACGACATATCCTAGTTTATCAGGCACGAGTGTGTATTGGGATTTTGTTGAATTGCCAAGTCAGGTATTAGAAAACTGGTGTTACGAAAAAAAAGCTTTAGAATTGTTTGCCAAACATTATGAAACTGGAGAGCTTATTCCAATGGAATTGATAGAGAAAATAAAAGCATCGGCAACCTTTCATGAAGGGATGCAAACCTTACGCCAGTTAAGTCTTGGAGTATTAGACATGAGCTGGCATGGACAAGATCCTTCTCATATTACAAATGTAAAAGCACATGAAACCGAAGCTTATAAAGACACACAGCTATATCCCGACGTGGCAGAAAATTGCATGAGCACAGCGTTCTCCCATATATTTCAAGGAGGTTATTCTTCAGGTTATTACAGTTATAAATGGGCAGAAGTTTTAGATGCCGATGCCTTCGAATTCTTTAAAGAAAAGGGGATTTTTAATAAAGAAGTCGCAACAAAATTTAAGGACAATGTCTTAAGTAAAGGTGGTACCGAAAACCCAATGATACTCTATAAACGTTTTAGAGGTCAGGAACCAAAACCTGATGCCTTATTGAAAAGAGCAGGATTGATTGAGAAATAGAATTTTTTAAACTATTTTTGAAACAAAGAATTTAAAAAACCTAATGCTAAACCATCAAATCAATCCGAATAAGTGGATAGACTTATATTCAGACTATCTGTTCAATTTTACTATTTCGCGTGTTAGCGATAGCGACATTGCGCAAGATTTGGTACAGGATACGTTTTTGGCCGGGTTAAAGTCCATGAAGAATTTTAAAGGCGAAGCTTCGGAGCGCACTTGGTTGATTTCCATTTTAAAACGAAAAATTATTGATCATTATCGTAAAATAAATTCGAATAAAGGCAAAGCGGAAGTACGGATGAATTATGGTGGGGACTCTGAAGAAGAAGGCAATTGGCTAGAAGAACGTGTTGCCGATCCCTTTGATAAAACAGCCGAAGACACCATTCAAAATACCGAACTTGGTGATGCCATACACAATTGCTTAAGCAAATTACCGGAAAAACAAGCCGCAGTATTTAGAATGAAAACCATACAAGGTTTTGAAACTGAAGTAATTTGTAATGAATTAAACATCACGGCGTCTAACCTTTGGGTAATCATTCATAGAGCGCGTACCGCCATGGCTGCTTGCCTAAAAGAAAATTGGTTTTAATTATGAGTAAAAAATTTAAACTATCAATATCTTGTAATGATGCGAATCATGTTTGTGATAAATTACAATATAAAGAGGCTACATTATGGGAAAAGATAAAATTGAACGTGCATTTGATATATTGCAGAGCCTGTATAGAATACTCGAAAAACAATCAGAAACTCACCAAAGTTATTTCTGAATCTGAAGTGAAATATCTGGACAAAGAAGCCAAAGAAAGCATGAAAGAGCTATTTGAAGTCGAATTAGAAAAGCAGCAGTATTAAGTTAAGTAATCCAAAAGCATCATCCAAAGAATAGGCAACCCTTCAACCCAAAAAGAACTATAATATTGTCCTTGATTTTTTCTGCTAAACACAATAAACAACATGGTAATAAAAGTTATTACTAAACGTATTACGATTTGCATATCTTGAATGTCATCTTTGAAAAACTCCAAAAAGAAAAACAACATCAATAATATTATTCCTATGATTTTAGTTTGCTTTATACCTATTTTTTGAGGGATTGTAGCAAGTTTTAAACTGTCGAATTGTAAATCCCTAATCTCAAAAGGAAACATTAAAACAACAATAAAAATAAAACGTTGGCAAAACATAATGACCAAATCTGTCGTTATATTATAGTCGTTATTTATTAGTGGAAGAAGCACGGTAACGCCACTCCAAACCAAAGCAATCACATAAACCTTTATGCCACTTATATTTCTTAAATTCTGATTAGCATCAACATACCATTTTTTAGGTAAAAAAGGCATAGCATACAAAAAAGTAACAATTCCAAAACCACCAATATAAAGCAAGGTCTTAATTTGCAATTGTAAGGCATAATAACAAAGTAAAATAAAACAGATTAAGGAGAATATTTGGATCACTTTAAGCCAATTTGCTAAACTTCTGTGATGCCATTTCGCGATCCCGTAATATTTTACAAAATTATAGCCTGTAATAGTAGCAAAGAATATAAAGTAAAGTACCGCTTCATCATAAGCAATATGAAACATTTTAAGCGTCATCCACGACAAAGAAAACACAGACAACGCAACATGAATACTACTGTTTATATAGAAATCTAGTATCTGTTTAAAAAAGCGCATATTACAAAAGTAAGGAAAGTGTTAATAAAGAATTCAATTCGTTAAAAACTTTCATTTTTTGGGCTATAAAAACCTCAATATTTATGTAATTTTGCGCATCGAAACACAACTTTATCAGAATGAATACAAATGCTTTTTCACAGCGTCACATAGGTCCCAGAGAAGCGGATCAAAATCAAATGTTAAATACCATTGGAGTAGACAGCTTAGACCAGTTAATATTTGAAACCGTTCCAGATGATATTCGTTTAAAACAAGATCTTGATTTAGACGCACCTATGAGCGAACAGGAGTATTTAACGCATATTCACGAGCTATCAATACAAAATAAAGTATTCAAATCTTATATAGGTTTAGGTTATCACCCAACCATTTTACCAGCAGTTATTCAACGTAATATCTTGGAGAATCCAGGTTGGTACACGGCGTATACACCATACCAAGCAGAAATAGCCCAAGGCAGATTAGAAGCTTTGTTAAATTTCCAGACCATGATTACAGATCTTACAGGCATGGAAATTGCAAATGCCTCGCTACTAGATGAAAGCACAGCAGCTGCAGAAGCCATGAGTTTGCTATTTGCTGTTCGTGAACGTAGTCAGAAAAAAGCTGGAATCAATAAGTTTTTTATTTCTGAAGCTGTTTTACCACAAACCTTATCACTGCTCCAAACCAGAGCGAATCCTATTGGAGTTGAGCTTGTTGTTGGAGACGAAAACACCTTCGGTTTTTCGTCGGAATACTTTGGAGCCATATTACAATATTCTGGGAAAAACGGACAGATAAGTGACATTAAATCATTTATTAGTAAAGTCAAAGACGCCGGTATTAAAGTTGCTGTGGCAGCCGATATATTAAGTTTAGTAAAATTAGAAGCTCCCGGCAAATTCGGAGTCGATGTTGTAGTTGGTACGACGCAACGTTTCGGAATCCCGATGGGTTATGGAGGTCCTCATGCAGCTTTCTTTGCTACAAAAGAAGCTTATAAACGGGATCTACCGGGGCGTATTATTGGTGTCACAAAAGATGCTAATGGAAATCGTGCTTTGCGTATGGCATTGCAAACACGCGAGCAGCATATTAAACGCGACAGAGCAACTTCTAATATTTGTACGGCGCAAGTACTATTGGCTGTTATGGCAAGTATGTATGCCGTTTATCACGGCCCAAAAGGCTTACAATTTATTGCCGACAATGTACATAATGCGACTTCGGCCTTATCAGATGCATTACAACTATTAGGAATTGAACAAACCAATACCTCATTTTTTGACACCCTTCAAGTTAAAGCTGATGCATCTAAAGTAAAAGCCATTGCCGAAGCCCAAGAAGTCAATTTCTTTTATCCAAATGATGACACTGTAATTATTTCGATAAATGAAACGACAAGTCTTTCAGACATTAATCAGATCGTATCTGTTTTTGCTGAAGCTACAGGAAAAAATGCCGTCTCAATCAAGACAATCTCTCAAGCAAATAATGTTTCAGAAGCTTTACAGCGAACATCAAATTTCTTAACAGAACCTGTATTTAACACCTATCATTCCGAAACCGAATTGATGCGTTATATTAAGATGTTAGAGCGCAAAGATCTATCATTAAATCATTCCATGATCTCATTAGGATCTTGCACGATGAAGTTAAATGCTGCTGCCGAAATGCTACCTTTAAGTTGGGCGAATTGGGGGAATATGCATCCATTTGTTCCAGACAATCAAGCAAAAGGGTATTTGAAAGTCCTTAAATCTTTAGAAGATCAATTAACCGAAATTACCGGATTTGCAGCAACATCATTACAACCAAATTCTGGTGCCCAAGGCGAATTCGCTGGCCTAATGGTTATAAAAGCTTATCATGAATCTCGTAATGAAGGCCACAGAAACATTTGTTTAATTCCATCGTCAGCTCATGGTACAAATCCTGCAAGTGCTGTTATGGCTGGCATGAAAGTGGTCGTCACAAAATCGACAGAAGAAGGCAATATTGATGTAACCGATTTACGTGAGAAAGCCGAATTACATAAAGATAATTTAGCAGCATTAATGGTAACCTATCCGTCTACGCACGGTGTTTATGAAGCTTCCATAAAGGAAATCACGAGAATTATCCACGACAATGGTGGGCAAGTCTATATGGATGGTGCCAACATGAATGCTCAGGTAGGCTTAACAAATCCTGGAAATATTGGAGCCGATGTGTGCCATCTTAATCTACATAAAACCTTTGCCATTCCGCATGGTGGCGGCGGCCCTGGCGTTGGCCCTATCTGTGTTGCAGAGCAACTCGTGCCTTTTTTACCTGGTAATCCAATAGTAAATATTGGTGGAGAACAAGCAATTTCAGCAATATCTTCAGCACCTTTTGGATCTGCTTTGGTCTGCTTAATTTCGTATGGTTATATTAAAATGTTAGGTACTCAAGGTTTAACAGATTCGACCAAGGTTGCGATACTCAATGCCAACTATCTCAAAGAGCGTTTACAAGGCCATTTTGATACTTTATATTCTGGCGAATGTGGTCGTGCGGCGCATGAAATGATTGTGGATTGCAGACCTTTTAAAGCTAATGGTATTGAAGTCACAGATATTGCCAAACGTTTAATGGATTATGGCTTTCATGCACCAACAGTGTCTTTCCCCGTTGCAGGAACCCTAATGATTGAGCCCACCGAAAGTGAAAGCAAACAAGAAATAGATCGTTTTTGTGATGCTATGATTTCTATTAAAAAAGAAATTGATATGGCCTCTATTGAAGATGCGAACAATCTCCTTAAAAATGCGCCACATACCATGGATATGCTTACAGCCGACGTTTGGGATTTTCCATACACGCGAGAGCAAGCTGCTTTTCCATTGGATTATGTAAGAGACAATAAATTTTGGCCATCCGTAAGACGTGTTGATGATGCTTATGGCGACCGAAATTTAATATGCACCTGTACTCCCATCGAAGTCTATATGGATGCTTAAAACCGTATTTGGGCATCGTAAAAAATAATAAAATCAAATTTGAAATAAACATTTTTGATACTATATTCGTTACATTAGCAAATAATTAAAGTTAAAGGTAAATTTTCTTTTTATGAACATTAAGATTACTGGTACAGGTAGCTATATACCTGATACTATTGAAAAAAACGAAAACTTCCACCAACACGAATTTTTAAATGCCGATGGCTCATTAATTAATCACCCAAATGAAGTCATTATAGAAAAATTTAAAGCCATAACAGGTATTGGAGAAAGACGCTATGTCGAAAATTCTCTAAACTGCTCTGATATTGCTTTTTATGCTGCTAAAAAAGCCATTGAAGATGCCAAAATTAATCAAGAAGAACTCGATTACATTATTGTGGCTCATAACTATGGTGATGTAAAACACAATGTCGAACAAAGTGACACGGTTCCTAGTATTGCCTCTCGGGTAAAACATCTTCTGGGTATTAAAAACCCTAAATGTGTTGGGTATGATCTCCTTTTTGGTTGCCCTGGATGGATTCAAGGTGTTATTCAAGCCAATGCCTTTATAAAATCTGGCATAGCAAAAAAGTGTCTCGTTATTGGTGCTGAAACCTTATCTCGTGTTGTTGATAAACATGACAGGGATTCTATGATATATAGCGATGGTTCTGGAGCAGTTGTTGTAGAAGCTACTCATGATAATGGCGGTATTCTTACCCATGAAAGTGCAACTTATGCTTTAGATGAAGCGCACTTTATTTATTTTGGGGAAACCAACAATCAAGACATAACCGATAAGCGTAGGTACCTAAAAATGTATGGCAGAAAAATTTATGAGTTTGCCTTAAACAATGTTCCGGCAGCCATGAAATCTTGTCTTGATAAAAGCGGTATTGCTATAACTGATGTTAAAAAAATACTCATTCACCAAGCCAATGAAAAAATGGATGAAGCCATTGTTCAACGGTTTTATAAATTGTATGGTATGAAAATGCCAGATGGCATTATGCCTATGACTATTAATAAACTTGGGAATTCAAGTGTCGCTACAGTCCCTACGTTGTACGATATGATATTAAAAGGAGAATTGCAGGGTCATGGTATAAACAAAGGTGATGTTGTTCTATTTGCAAGCGTTGGAGCAGGCATGAATATTAATGCCTTTGTTTACAAATATTAATTTTAGTTCAAATTTAAAAGATTTTCGTTTTAACGAAAACTAAAGATGTACGAAGGCAAATTTCCTCACAAACGTTATAAACTTACATTTCAATTTTTAAAGGAACATCTTCCTGAGTCGTCTACCATTTTAGATTTAGGTATCGAAAACCCTTTTACTAAAGTTATGAAAGATCATGGGTTTAGCGTTAATAATACTACCGGTGAGGATTTAGATGTCGATACTTCCGCAATTAAAAATTCAAATGCCGATGTAGTAACTGCATTTGAGATTTTCGAACACTTGCTTTCCCCTTTCACGGTTTTACAAGATATAAAAGCCAATAAACTTGTTGTCAGTGTCCCGTTAAAATTGTGGTTTGCATCAGCATATCGAAGTAAGACAGATATGCGCGATAGGCATTACCATGAATTTGAAGATTGGCAATTCGATTGGCTCTTAGAAAAGACTGGATGGACGATTAAAGCCCGACAAAAATGGACGAACCCAACTAAAAAAATAGGCATCCGACCTGTCTTTCGTTGGTTTACGCCTAGATATTATATTGTTTATGCAACTAAAAATTCCAATTTATAAATCTCAAATTCCAAAGGAATCAATATATTGGTATTTGGAATTTTATTTTTGAAATTTTAAATGAAAATTTACATTGTCATTCCTGCACATAACGAAGAAAATTCTATTGGTCATACACTTGATTCTTTAGTGAAACAAACATTACAACCTAAACAACTTGTTGTAGTAAATGATAATTCAACAGATAACACCCAAAACATTGTTGAAGCATACACCAATAAATATTCGTGGATCACTTTAGTTAACAACAACTCTTCCAATCAACATTTACCGGGAACAAAAATTATAAACGCGTTTTACAAGGGCTTTGAAACGCTTGATGAGGATTATGATGTGATTTGTAAGTTTGATGCCGATTTAATTTTTCCGGAGAATTATTTAGAGCAACTTTCTATTCATTATAAGCAAAATGAAAAACTTGGCATGGTTTCGGGCTTTTGCTATATCGAAAAAAGTGATGCATGGGTTTTAGAAAACCTTACGCGAAAAGATCATATTCGCGGTGCTTTAAAATCCTACAGAAAAGATTGCTTTCTAGAAATAGGAAAATTAAAACCATCCATGGGCTGGGATACTATTGATGAATTGCTCGCAAAATATTATGGCTGGCAAATTCTAACTGATGTATCCCTAAAAGTAAAACATCTTAAACCTACAGGAATTAGTTATAATAAAGCCTCAAAATATTTACAAGGCGAAGCCATGTATACAATGCGTTATGGCTTTGTAATCACTCTAATTTCTGCTTTAAAACTAGCATTCAAAAAGCGTAGCATTAATCTTTTTAAAGATTATATGTCCGGTTATTTTAGAGCTAAAAAAACTAAAGCTGACTATTTAGTTTCTGAAGACCAAGGCGATTTTATTAGGATGTTGCGCTGGAAAGGCATAAAAAAAAGAAGCGGTTTAAATTAATTTATACCGCTTCTTTTTTATTAATTCCAGTATTAATAATTCTACTATTTCACAATCAATCGTTTAATAACACGTTTGCCGGAAATATTATCGGTTACACTTACAAAATAAATACCATTCTTATAATTGCTAATATCTATTGAGGTCGTATTTCTAACATTTCGTGTTGAACTCAATTCCCGATCAAACACTTGAACATTTTGCAAGCTATAGATTCTTACACTAATATTCGTACCGTTAAAACCAGAAAAATCTAATCTTACTTTTCCTTTGGCCGGATTAGGATACAATGCAACCCTTCCAGATGCTGCAGTTCTTTCCACCGATATTGAATTTGACCAACTAAAACAACCTACTAAATCGACAACTGCACCTTCCGCAACCAAGCCTTCGATACCATCTTCATAACTTAAATGCCAAACTAAACAGGTTCCTGCTCCTGCACCATCAAAATCAACATCTGCGTAGTTTCCTGGCAAGCCTAAAATAGTGGTTCCATCTGAATTTGTAACAACCCATTGTGAGTTAGTACCAGTATTCTCAGAGAGCGTAATAGCATCGGCTGGAATATTATCGGCTGTCCCATCCCCGACAGTAAAAGCAAATGGATCTTCAGTCCCATCAGTTCTAGACAAGGTTCCACCACTAACTCCGTTTCTCGTTACGGTAATGGCGTTTGAAAAATCGAAACATCCAACCAAATCGGCTGTGTTATTCCCAACTTCGACACCTATTAAGCCTTCTTCATAACTTAAATGCCAGATTAAACACGTGCCTTCGCCTGCACCTTCCAAGTCAAACGGTGGTCCAGTAGGCAATCCTAAAATATTACCATCAGGATCGGTAATTATCCATGCTGTCGGCCCAGCTTCAGCACCTGTTACTGTAACTTCAAAT
>CAXMOQ010000050.1:0-15102 GCA_964195015.1 uncultured Flavobacteriaceae bacterium
CAATTAAGTTTTAAGATGCCGTATAAATAAATTGAATTATTTTTTGATTAATTGAGTTTAAAAATATAAGCATAGCCTAGCTACGGTTCTATTTTTAAATGATAAGTAAGCAAAAAAGAAATCGAAGATTCATGAACTCCTATTTTTTAACAATAAAAGATAGTGAACTAAACGGTTTATATGCGACATCTTAAAACTTAATTGGTATCAGTTCAAATCCCACTGTTTTTGTCAAAATGCACAACGGGTTACACTTACATATTTTGATTGTATTTTTTTAATTAATAGGTGTTAGATCCCAAACATGTGGAAGTATAAAATAAACGATGAGCGTTAATAGAATAATGGAAATCACATTCATCCAAATGCCTTTTTTAACCATGTCTTCTATTTTTAAATATCCAGAGCCGAATACGACGGCGTTAGGAGGTGTAGCAACAGGTAACATAAAAGCACAGGAAGCTGCAACCGTTGCACCTATCATTAAATAATAAGGATGAATCCCAATTATTGGTGCAAGCGAGACAAGCACTGGGAGTAACATGGCTGTGGTTGCCAGATTAGATGTAATTTCGGTCAAAAAATTAACTACAGTTATCAATATTAATAACAATAAAATAAAAGGAATAGTTTTTAATGCGGTTAACTGATGTCCTATCCATAAAGCCAATCCGCTAGATTCAAATCCAAGTGCTAATGCCATACCGCCACCAAATAACAAGACGATGCCCCAAGGTAGTTTTACTGCATCTTCCCAAGAAATAATGTTCACACCTTTCTTTCTGGTTGGTAGTACAAACAGTAATACAGAAAAGAAAATGGCAATAATGGTATCATCTATGGCGGGAATAAATTGTTTAATCAAGAACGATCTGGTTATCCAAGCAAAAGCTGCACATATAAAGACAATTAACACCTTTTTTTCTTCAAGCGACATTTTACCCAAAGTTTTTAATTGTCGCTTTATTTCTTGGCTTCCACCAGGAAATTCTTTTTGTTTAAACTTAAATGCAAAACGTGTTAAATAAAGCCAACATAAAAACAAAAGTATAACGGTAATAGGAAACCCAAAAGCAAACCGTTGTGAAAATGTTATTTCTAATCCAAATGTTGTTTGAACAACTCCAGCCAATACTAGGTTTGGAGGTGTTCCTATTAATGTTGCCATGCCACCAATAGAGGCACTATAAGCAATGGCAAGCATTAAGGCTTTACCAAAGATTATATTTTCATCTTTAATAGTATCAGGATTGTCACGCAGTTGTGCGACAATTGCCATACCTACGGGTAAAATCATAACGGCTGTAGCTGTGTTAGAAATCCACATGGATAAGAACGCCGTGGCAATCATAAAGCCTAGAATAATATTGACCATATTAGTGCCTACAATTTTTATAATAGATAATGCAATTCTTTTATGTAAGTTCCATTTTTCAATTCCTATAGCCAGAATAAAGCCGCCAATAAAAAGAAATATGTATTTATGCCCATAAGAGGCTGTCGTTTCATTTAGCCCCAATCCTCCAGATAGCGGAAAAAGCACAATGGGCAATAAAGCAGTAACAGCAATTGGAAGTGCTTCGGTAATCCACCAAATAGCCACCCAAACAGCCGAAGCTAACACAGCATTGGCAGCATCACCCAACCCTTCAGGATGAAAAAAGAGCAGGATATAAGCGAAAGAAAGCGGCCCTAAAATTAATCCTAAACGGCGTTTTGTAATCTTCATGGTTAAATTTAAGTAAATTAAACGGCTTATGTTTTATGTGTTACAATTGCAATTTTTTCGTCCATCATATCCGTTGTAAAAAACAGGTACGAATCTCCGCCGTCCTTTATGTTTAGTTTTTTGCGGATTTTCTGAACCGTTTCCGGGAAGTTTCTTGTGGTAATATTTGCATTACTGCCATCGAATTCTTTCTTAAATTGTTTTTTGTTGTAAGGCAATACACTCTCGATTTTAAAACATCGTCCCGGAAAATCAATTAATTGATTACTGGTGTATAAATGTGAATGCTTGTGAAGTTTGTTTAAACCGAATTGTTTAGCAACAGCATTGAATGCACCTGCCTTTAAAATGGCTGCATTGGGTTCGTATAAATAGGTGAGTGGTAGGCTATATGTCGCTTCTGGAGTATTTTCATCATTAAATGAGAAACTAAAATGTTGATTTTTATCTTTCCTTAAATTAAATGTTTTAATTGAGGCCTGACCGTCAAAATCATACTCTAATAACCAAAGCAGTTCTTTTACTTCATTGTTAACGGCAACCACAACGATAGTCTTTACGTGCTTTAACTCGCCAATACCCACTGATAGATCTAACAATGGCGAGGTTTTAATCATAATATTCTTGGAACTTTCAAATAACAATTCTAAATGTTCTGGTATGTTTGGCAAGCAATCGTTTAAAAAAAAGACTTTCCCTTTACTGTCATGACGTCTTGACGGATCTGCATATATCCAATCGAATTGCTGCTTGGGATCTTTTAAATAGGAAATGCCATCGGTATTTATGGTTTTAATGTTAGTGGTTTCCATTTGCTTGTAATTGTGCGAAACAATTTCTGAAAGCGCTTCGTTAATTTCACAATGGGTAACATGATTAAACCGTTTTGAAAAATAATAACAATCTACACCAAAACCACCAGTAATATCAATTATAGAACTACCAGATAGTAATTGTGATTTGTATTGCGCAGTGATTTCGGAAGATGTCTGCTCAATATTGAGTTTGTTTGGGTAATAAATATTTTCAGCTTTAAACCAAGTTGGTAGCTTTGTATTACATTTTTTTTTGGCTTCAATCTGTTCGACAATTTCACGTGCGGTAATACCATTAAAAGTAATTCCTTTTAAGAGTAAGGATGTAATATCGGCCTCTAAATTATTATTTATAAACTTCTGTGCGTCAGTATTTAAAATGAATTGATTCAAATGAATACTATAGGTTCTTTGTAAGCTTCTTTACAATCTTTGATTCCGATAAAAACTCCTTTAATATCACTTTAATTGCGGTGTAGGTTGGTATGGCCACAATCATACCTATAATGCCAAAAAGAATCCCGGAAATAATAATGACCAAAAAGATTTCCAGCGGATGTGATTTCACGCTTTTAGAAAATATAATTGGTTGACTCACGAAATTATCTACTAATTGTGCCCCAATAAAACCAATCATAACATACATAGTTTTTGGTAAAATTACGTCGCTAAAACTTTCGCCAAGATTGCTGGACATAGTTAAGGCAATCATCAATACGGCACTTACAAGTGGTCCAACATAAGGAATAAGATTTAGTAATGCACATAAAAAAGCGATTACGATGGCGTTGTTTATTCCAAAAATGAGCAATACAACGGTGTAAATAATAAATAGAATCAGGATTTGAAAAATCAAACCCACAAAGTATCGTGATAACAGGTTTTTAATTTTTATGGAGGATTGTTTAGAGCGTGTTTCTTTATCGTCTGGAATAAGCGTCATGATAGCATCTTCAAACAACTTGCTGTCTTTTAAAAAGAAAAACGAAATAAATAACACCGAAAACAAACCAATACTAAAACTGCCTAAACCACTTACAATAGAATTTATAAAATTCGGGATTATAGAATAATCAATATTAGACAAGAGATTTGAAGGTTTAATGGATTGGTCTAAATGAATATTTTTACGTTGAAAATAATTAACGGCCTGATTATATAAATATTCAACATTCTCCTGAAGCTGATCAATATTTAAAAGGGATAGATTATGGCCTTGCTCAACAATTAAAGGAATAAATAACCGTACTAAACCAACAAGCAGGCTTATTAATAAAACCATGGTAACAATGACTGCGAGCGTGTTATTGAACTTTAATCTTTTTCTTAAAAAAAGAATAACAGGTCGTCCAATAAGGGATACAACCACAGAAATAGCAATGTACACAATAACCGATTGTATTTTAAACAGAAAGAATAAGATTAAGAAAATACCCAGAATAATGCCTAGAGCCCTTAAAATACCGGTAGAGATAATTTTTGAATTCAATGTATTAAATTTTAAAGGTAAATCTAGTCATTTCGAACGAAAGTGAGAAATCACGCTTTGCTTTTGTTATGATGAGATTGTTTCGCCACCCTCGCAATGGTCATTACATCAATTGTTTGGTAATTTCATACAAGCCAATATTGGTTGCCTGAACAACATTCAGACTACTGTTTTGCCCAAACATATTGATATGAATAATAGCATCAGACAATTCTAAAATAGCTTCAGAAACACCAAAATTCTCATCACCAACAATGAGTGCAATGGGGCGCTCTTTAGAAAATTGAAAACTGTGAATGGGTTGGCTAGTATTTGTAATTTCTAAAGTGATGATTTGATAACCGTTTTCTTTAAGTGTTTTAACAACGCTTAAAGCATTTTCAGTAAGTTCGTAATCCACTACTTTTTCAGTGGCTCTGGAGGTTTTCGTTATTTTCCTTCCAATAGAAACAGGTGTGCCACAAAATATAAGCTTTTCAACACCAAAGGCATCAGCCATTCTGAATAGGCTTCCAATATTTGGAGCATTGCTTACGTTTTCGCAAACCAATGTAATTGGAAATGTGCGTTTTGGAAAGTTAGTATTGTAATGGTTGAGCTGCAAAGTATTTTAGATTTTTAAATGGATGACTTATACCAATTAAGTTTTAAGATGTCACATATAAACCGTTTCTTTTTTGCTTACTTATCATTTAAAAATAGAACCGTAAGCTATGACTATGCTTATATTTTTAAACTCAATTAATCAAAAAATAATTCAATTTATTTATACGGCATCTTAAAACTTAATTGGTATTTCAATTTAAGAAATCAAAAATCGTTAATCGTAATTCTGAAATCGCATCAGTTTTCAAAAGCATATTTTATAATATTTGCTCCCATTTTCAGAGCTTTTTCACGGATGTTTTCTGGATCATTGTGCACTTCTGGATCTTCCCAACCATCACCTAGATCGCTCTCATAAGTAAACAGCAAGACCAATCGGTCTTTATAAAAAACACCAAAAGCTTGCGGACGTTTACCATCATGTTCATGAATTTTTGGTAAGCCTTGCGGGAACTTATAAACGATATTAAAAATAGAATGATCTGTTGGAAGTTCAATCAATTCAGCTTCAGGAAAAACTTTTTTTAATTCTTTGGTAATGTAGGGCTCCATGCCATAATTATCATCAATATGCAAAAACCCACCGGAAATTAAATAGTTACGCAAGTTCTCGGCATCGTCTTCATTAAAAAAAACATTCCCATGACCTGTCATGTGCAGGAATGGATATTGAAAAATATCGGTACTACCTACTTCAACTGTTTGTGGTTTGTCAGAGATTTTAGTGTTAATGTTCTCATTGCAGTAGGCAATTAAATTAGGTAATGCCGTTGGATTACTATACCAATCGCCACCACCTTTGTATTTTAGAATGGCTATATCTTGTGAAAAAGAGAAGAAAGAAAAAAGAGTAAAGAGAAAAGTTAAAAAAGGTTTCATTTATAGGTTTTTACATTCTTATATATACAAATTCATTCAATTAAAAAGTCTTTATTCCTGATTTACAAATGCCACAGAATGACATGCAACAACGGCAGCGGTTTCTGTTCGTAATCTGGTTTCTCCCAAATTTACAGGAATAAATTTGTATTGAAGCGCTTGCGTGATTTCTTTAACACTAAAATCGCCTTCTGGACCAATTAGGATTGTGATATCTTGGTTTGGCTTGAGTTCCTGTTTTAGTGATCCTCTATTAGAATCTTCACAATGTGCTATAAATAAATCGCCTTTATGTTCTTGATGGATAAAGTCTTTAAACGTAATGGCTCTGTTTAATTTTGGCAGATAGCAATTCAAAGATTGCTTCATCGCCGATTGTAGAATCTTCTCAAAACGTTCTGCTTTAATCACTTTACGTTCACTATGGTCGCAAATAATAGGCGTGATGCTATCGATGCCTATTTCGGTCGCTTTTTCAAGAAACCATTCGTAACGATCATTCATTTTTGTAGGAGCCACAGCCAAATGCAAATTGTAGTGTTGCTTTTTCTGAAGTGTTTTAGCAACTATAGTCGCCACGCAGTTTTTTATATCCGGAATACTGATTTCGGCAGTAAACAGCCAACCTTTACCATTAGTAATGTGAAGTGTATCGCCAGTCGATTTGCGCAATACTTTTATAATATGTTTACTTTCTTCTTTCGAAAAATAAAATTGCGATATGTCTTCAGATAATTCTGGATTATAAAAAAGTTGCATTACTCAATGGTTTCCTCAATTTTTAAGACTTTAATTTCAGCTATATTTTTAGGCTCATGCGTTTGCAAAATAATATAATGCCATTGCTTTGAAGGAATATCTAAAGAATAAATATCATCAATATGATGATTACCAAAAATTATGTCATCCTCAAAATCCGGGTGCATTTCGCCATTGGTAAACCATCCGGAATCACCGCCACGATTCGCATTGCTGTCCATGGAATACTTTTGTGCCAAATTTTTGAAAGGCATACCGAGTTTGTATTCCGATATAATATGCCGTTGCAATTTACTAATTTTTGAAGCCGGTAATTTTGCACCATCTAAATAAATATAACTTACTCTGTAATACGGGACTTCTGTTTTTTCTACAATTTTGTAATACGTTTTATGATAGTCATTTTCAATAACTTTTACCCCGTTATTACCTAGTTCAAAGAGTTTTTTTGCAAGGGTTGTTTTATGTTTTACTTCATTGAAAACAATAAGCTTGTTGCCCTTATCATTATTGGTTTCAAGATATGCGTTTGCTTGATAGGTGTCCTCAATAAGTTCTAATTCATTTTTAGCAAGATCTTGAGCGAAAATTGAACTGGACATTAAAAATAGAAAGAGTAGTGGTTTTGTCATTAGTTTTTATGGTTGATTTACGGAAGTAAAAAAAAAGAAAAAAAACGATTACTATGTCAAGATGAAATAAGATTATCAACATAGATTTTAACAATGTAATTCCTTGTTACACTATTATCCTTTTACAAAGCCATCAGGAAGCACTTTGAGTTGTTATTAAATCCCATATTTTAATTATAAGCAAAATTAAACTGCCAACCGCAACTGAAAACTGTTTACCGAACTATATTTTCAACCTAGCAGAAGCCGTCACGTCATGTTGTGCAAAATCTTCTTCCAAATATTTTAAATACCCAACAATGGCAACCATAGCAGCATTGTCCGTGGTAAATTCAAACTTTGGGATATAGGTTGTCCATCCAAATTTTTGTTCGCCATCTTTTAAGGCCTTGCGTATTCCGGAATTGGCAGAGACACCACCGCCAATAGCAATATGCTTTATGCCGGTTTTTTTAGAGGCAAGTTTCAATTTATCGATTAAGATACCAATAATAGTATATTGGATGGAGGCACAAATGTCATTTAAGTTTTCTTGTATAAAATTAGGGTTGGTTTTCATTTCCCTTTGGATAAAGTATAGAATCGCTGTTTTAAGCCCGGAAAAACTAAAATTCAAACCGTCCACTTTTGGTTTGGTAAATTTATACGCTTTCATGTTACCAAGCTGCGCGCGTTTATCGATTTCTGGTCCGGCAGGATATTCTAATCCGAGAATTTTTCCGCTTTTATCGTAAGCTTCACCAACCGCATCATCTATAGTTTCACCAAGAACTTCCATGTCAAAATAGCCATTCACTTGGACTATTTGTGTATGTCCGCCAGAAATGGTCATGGCAAGGAACGGAAACGGCGGTTTCTCAAAACCTTTCTCATCAATAAAATGCGCCAAGATATGCGCTTGCATGTGGTTTACATCAATTAAAGGAATGTCCAGTCCATAAGCCAAAGACTTTGCAAAGGAGGTACCAACCAACAACGATCCCATTAAACCGGGACCGCGTGTAAATGCTATGGCGCTGAGTTGATCTTTGCTAATATTAGCTTTTTCAAGCGCCTGATGTACCACAGGAACAATATTTTGCTGGTGTGCCCTTGATGCCAATTCGGGAACAACACCACCATATTCGGCATGTATTTTTTGGTTCGCCACAACATTGCTTAAAATTTTGCCGTTGTGAATTATAGAAGCTGCTGTATCGTCACAGGAAGACTCAATACCGAGAATGTAAATATTTTGGGAAGCCATTAGTAAATATTAGGCATAATAATTGTTTGTTTACAATGTATCTGAAAGTCTAAATCTTTCATAAATTCGTAAATACAAATGTAGTTTATTCTTTAGAAAATTATAACTTTAACACGTATCAAAAAAGTATTAAAAATAACATCAAAAATTGTGGCCATTGTGCTGCTGCTCTTCATCATTTTGGTGTTGATACTTTCTATTCCTGCTGTTCAAACCAGCCTTGGTAATTATGCTACCAACTGGTTGAATGAAGAATTTGGTACTAATATAAATATTGACAAGGTTGGATTACAGTTTAATGGCGATGTAGAACTTAAAGAGATTTATATTGAAGATTACAAAAAAGACACGCTTATTAGTATTGTTGAATTGAATACTTCTATTTTAAATTTTAAAAACGTTTATGATGGTAAATTAGTTTTTGGCGATATCGATATTATGGGTTTAATCTTTAATATTAAAACCTATAAAGATGCCACAGATACGAATCTGGATATATTTGTTGCAAAGTTTGATGACAATGCACCTAGAAAAGAAAAAAGCAATTTCCTGATGTCTTCCAGTGATGTTTCGATTTATAATGGCACATTCAAATTATACGATGAGAATAAAGAAACTCCAAAAAAACTTCATTTTAATGATCTGAATATTAACGCCACAAAATTTCTAATTAATGGTAGTAATGTAAGTGCAAGAATTAATACGCTTGCATTTATTGATAGTAGAGGATTGGTTATGCAAAACATGATGACCAATTTTGCTTATACATTACACGACATGACGTTTAATAATTTGGAGATCCAAACCGTTAGCTCTACCTTAAAAGGTGATCTTAAGTTTGAATACGATCGTGAGGATTTGCAATTTTTTACCGATAGCGTTTTAGTTAACGCAAATTTTAAGGAATCGGATATCGCCTTAAGCGAACTCAATACCTTTTATAACGAATTTGGTAAAAACCAAAGAGCACAATTTAGCGTGAACGTTACAGGGACACTTAACGACTTACAGACTAAAGATTTGCAATTAAACACTAGCAGAAGTTCAAAAATTTATGGCGACATCAAATTCAAGAATTTGTTTAATAGTGAAGACAATAATTTTTACATGGATGGAAAGTTTCGTAATCTCTCATCAAATTATAGTGATTTAAAAGCCTTACTACCCAATGTTCTTGGTGCTACGATTCCATCAGCTTTTGAAAAGTTAGGGCATTTTAAAATTGTTGGAAACTCACAAATAACACCATCGACCATTGTTGCAGACCTTAACATTAATACCGCTTTGGGATTTATAGATTCTACTCTTGAAATGACCAATATTAATGATATTGATAATGCGTCCTATAGAGGCAATATTGTTTTAGATACTTTTAATATCGGTAAGTTTTTAAATAAACCGAAATTAAATGAAACATCATTAAACCTTGATGTTGATGGCACCGGACTTACATGGGAAAACATTAATACACAACTTAATGGCAACGTTACTTTTATGGAGTATAATAACTACGCCTATAAAAACATTGATGTTTCAGGGAACTTAAAAAGTAATATTTTTAATGGAAATCTGCTGTCTCATGATGAAAATTTCAAACTCAATTTTGATGGGCTTGCAAATTTTTATGAAGAAATTTATAGCTTCGATTTTGTAGCCAATATAGAATATGCAAACCTTAAGGCGCTTAATTTTGTTAAGAACGACAGCCTGGCAATTTTTAGCGGTCTGGTGGATATGAAAATGAAAGGTACAAACGTAAATGATGCAGTTGGCGACATTTCATTTAAAAAGACCAGTTACAAAAATGAACATGACAATTATTACTTTAATGATTTTGCCCTAACATCAACATTTAATGATAATATCAGATATATTGATGTCAATTCTCCCGATATTATCGAGGGCCGTTTAAGTGGTATTTTCCTTTTTGAAGACATTCGTAAACTATTCGAAAATTCAATCGGAAGTATTTATGCAAACTATATACCTCATAAAATTGAAACCGATCAATTTATTGATTTCAACTTCAATATTTATAATAAAATAGTCGAAGTGTTTTATCCTGATGTCGAACTCGGTAAGAATTCATTTATTAAAGGCCGCATAGAAACCGACGAAAAAGAATTCAAGCTTACGTTTAAATCGCCTAAAATCAAACTCTTGGATTATTTCGCAAACACCATAGAAATACAGATAGATAATAAGAACCCACTCTTTAACACTTATGTAGAAATTGATAGTATTAATACAGAGTATTATAATATTTCTAAATTCAATCTTATTAACGTAACGTTAAATGACACCTTGTTTATGCGATCGGAATTTAAAGGAGGTAAATACAATAACGATATCTACAATTTAAGTTTTTATCATACCATTAACGATAAAAACGAATCGGTTGTAGGTTTTAAAAAATCGGATATCACTTTTAATGAAAATACATGGTATATAAATGAAAGGCGGGATAACTACAACAAAATCGAATTTAATAAACCGCTAACTAATTTTAAATTTGACAGGTTCGTATTAAATCATAAGGACGAAGAAATTAAGCTTTCAGGTGTTATAAAAGGTTCTACTTATAAGGATATAAGGTTAAATTTCAGAAATGTCGATTTGGTAAAAATCACACCGCCAATAGACAGTTTGGCATTGGCAGGAAACTTAAATGGTAAACTTGAAATAGATCAGCAAAACGGAAAGTATTTACCAAACGCCAACATAACCATTGACGAATTTAGGGTTAATGACTTTTCACTGGGTTCGTTTGATGCTACCATAACAGGCAACGAATCGCTTACCAGCTATAGTGTAGATGCAAAAATTAAGAATGACATAACAGAGTCCTTCAGTGCAAATGGGAATATTTATGTGGGCGAAAATGTATCAACTATAGATGTTGACTTAAATTTTGATGCATTTAATTTATTTCCACTTAATCCTTTTGGTAAATACGTTATAAACAATATTAGTGGTTTGGTTAGTGGGCAGGCCAAAATAATCGGAAATATAAAACGCCCGGATATCATTGGTGAACTTACTTTAAATGAAACGGGATTGAGTATACCTTATCTCAATGTGGATTTTGATATTACCAACAATGCTTCGGTAACTTTAAGAGATCAAAGCTTTATCTTTAATAATGTTGAATTAACCGATACCGCATTTAATTCCAAAGGAAGGCTAAACGGCTCCATAAGTCATATTAATTTATCCAAATGGAGTTTAGGGCTAAACATTAACACACCGCGATTATTGGTTTTGAATACCGAAGAAACAGAAGATGCCTTATATTACGGCACAGGCTTTTTGGGCGGAACGGCAAGTATCTCCGGACCAACCGAGCAATTGGTTATTAGTGTCGCAGGTGAAACACAGGAAGGCACTGCATTTAAAATCCCACTGAACGACACGGAATCATTTGGCGACAATACCTTTATTCATTTTTTAAGCCCAGAAGAAAAGAAAGCTCAACTTGCAGGCGTAGAGGTTGTCATTAAAGATATTAAAGGTCTAGAACTCGACTTTGACCTCGACGTAACTGAAGATGCAGAAATAGAATTAGTTTTAGATAAAAAGACTGGAAGCACCATTAAAGGACGAGGTATAGGAGGTATGTTAGTTGAGATTAATACCAATGGAAAATTTAAGATTTACGGTGACTTCTCGGTTTTCGAAGGGGTTTATAATTTTTATTTTGGCGGTCTGGTTCATAAAAAGTTTATTGTGGAACCTGGAGGCACATTGGCCTGGGAGGGCGATCCGATGAGTGCATTAATTAATATTAAGGCTATTTATAAAACCGATGCAAATCCTTCGCCATTATTGGACAATCCCATAAATAGAAGCATTCCAGTTAATTTGGAGATTAACTTAACAGGGCGTTTAGAAAAACCGGAGCCCGATTTTTATTTTGAATTCCCTAATGTGAGTACGACAATAAAATCGGAGTTAATGTATAAATTGGAAACTAAAGAGGATAGGGAAAATCAAGCCCTATACCTACTCGCTACCGGAGCATTTAAAAGCACGTTTAATGAGCTTAATGTTTCCGGTTCAATAAATGAAAGATTAAACGGTATCATTAACGGAATATTTGCAAATGATGATGAAAATCTAAATGTAAGTGTAGAGTATAGAAAAGGGCAGAATAGACCAGATTTTCAAACCGAAGACAGATTTGAAGCAAGCATAAGCACCAAAGTAAGTGATCGTGTCCTTATTAATGGAAAATTGGGCGTACCTGTTGGTGGTGTAAATGAAACAGTAATCGTTGGTGATGTAGAAATTGATTTTTTATTAAATGAAGAAGGAACGCTAACCGCAAAAATATTTAACCGAGAAAATAGCATTGAAAACTTTAGCGAAGAAATTGGATATACACAGGGCATAGGAATTTCATATACTGTAGAATTTGACACCTTTAAAGAGCTCCTTCAAAAGATTTTTCAAAACTCAAAAAAGAAAGCCGAAAAATCAGAAGATTCTACTTCAAAAAATACAGACGAAAAAGACAATCCGCTACCGGATTTTATCGATTTAAAATCATCTTCGAATAACGAAAACTAGCTAATTTCTAGCGATTTTCTTAAGATTTCATTTTTTTTTATTAACGAAAACGTTTGAGTTTTTTTATTTAGTTAAAATCTCGATAATCATAGTATTATAATAGTTTAAGTTTAGTAGCTTTACTTTTTAAACATGAAAAAACATGTCGAAAAGCATGAAAAAAATCGGTGTTTTAACCTCTGGAGGAGATGCTCCTGGAATGAATGCTGCCATACGTTCTGTAGTTCGAACTTGTGCCTACCATCATATTGAATGTGTAGGTATTTATCGCGGCTACGAAGGATTGATCGAAGGCGATTTTAAAGCCATGGATGCACGGAGTGTAAAAGGGATTATTAATAAAGGCGGAACCGTTTTAAAGTCGGCGCGTTGTCACGAATTTAGAACTGCCGAAGGGCGGAAAAAAGCACATCAGCAATTAATAGCAGCCGATGTTGATGGATTGGTGCTAGTCGGTGGTGACGGAACTTTTACCGGTGCCATGATATTTAATAAAGAATTTGATTTTCCCGTCATCGGAATTCCCGGCACGATTGATAACGACATTTTCGGGACGAATTTTACATTAGGTTACGATACCGCATTAAATACGGTAGTAGATGCCATTGATAAGATTCGAGATACAGCAAGTTCACATAACCGCTTATTTTTTATTGAAGTTATGGGACGCGATGCAGGTCATATTGCATTAAATGTTGGTATTGGTGCAGGTGCCGAAGAAATACTAATCCCAGAAGAGAATTTAGGGCTTGATCGCCTTGTAGAATCGTTAAAACGAAGTAAAAAATCTGGGAAGTCTTCAAGTATTGTCGTTGTCGCCGAAGGTGATAAAATTGGCAAAAATGTATTCGAACTTAAAGATTATATAGATGAGAATATGGCAGATTACGATGTTAGAGTATCTGTACTTGGGCACATGCAACGTGGTGGATCGCCAAGTTGCTTCGATCGTGTTCTGGCCAGTAGAATGGGAGTAAAGGCTGTAGAATCTTTAATGGAAGGAAAAACAAACTGCATGGCAGGGATTATTAATAACAAAATGGAGTTAACACCTTTGGATAAAGCCATAAAAGGAAAATCAAAAATTAATATAGAATTATTACGAGTATCGGAGATAATGTCCACATAAAAAAAAAAGAAATGTCAAAAGTAAAAATTGGAATTAACGGGTTTGGAAGAATAGGAAGAATTGCATTTAGAGTAGCTGCAAGCAGACCAAACATTGAAATAGTAGGAATTAATGATTTGTTAGATGTAGAGCATTTAGCGTATTTATTAAAATATGATTCGGTACATGGACAGTTTAACGGCTCCATTGAAGTTAAAAACGGAAACCTTGTAGTTAACGGTAATGAAATTAGAGTGACGGCCGAACGCAATCCTGAAGATTTAAAATGGGATGTTGTAGGTGCTGATGTCGTTTTAGATTGTACAGGTATTTTTACAACATTAGAAGGTGCTCAAAAACACATCACCGCTGGAGCGAAGAAAGTAGCCATTTCGGCACCATCTGCCGATGCACCAATGTTTGTTATGGGCGTGAATCACCAAGATGTAACTGCTGCCGATACTATTGTGTCTAACGCTTCGTGTACAACTAACTGTTTAGCGCCACTTGCCAAAGTTATAAATGATAAATTCGGGATTGTTGAAGGTTTAATGACTACGGTTCATGCAGCAACAGCAACACAGTTTACCGTTGATGGACCATCAAGAAAAGATTACCGTTTAGGGCGTGCATCACTAAATAATATAGTACCAGCATCTACAGGTGCTGCAAAAGCTGTTGGAAAAGTGATTCCGGAACTTAACGGAAAATTAACAGGGATGGCATTTAGAGTGCCAACGGTTGATGTATCGGTAGTAGACTTAACATGTCGTTTAGAAAAAGGGGCTTCTTTTGAAGAGGTTAAAGCGGCTTTAAAAGAAGCATCTGAAAATGATTTAAAAGGGATATTGGGCTACACAGAAGAAGGTGTTGTTTCTCAAGATTTCGTTTCTGAACCAAGAACAAGTGTCTTTGATGCCAACGCCAGTATGGGATTAAATGATAATTTCGTTAAATTAGTGTCTTGGTACGATAATGAATTCGGCTATTCAACAAAATTGGTTGATTTAGCTGAACACATAAATTCAATTTAAGTTTAATTACAATCCAAATAGATTTAATTGCTTGTTATTTTTTTTGGGTTTTTATTTTTTTTTATGATTTTAATTGTTGATAGTGGCTCTACAAAATGTGATTGGATTGCAGTCGATAAAGATGGCAAGCAGTTGATGGAAAAAATGCGCACCAAAGGATTAAATCCTGCGATTTTATCAGAAAAGAAACTAACCAAAATTATAAAGAAAAATAAAGACCTTAAGAAAAGGCGTGA
>CAXMOQ010000051.1:0-14807 GCA_964195015.1 uncultured Flavobacteriaceae bacterium
AACTCCAAGTTTTTCCGAAGTATTTGTTATTGAACCTCCTACGACCGAACCAGGTGTTTATGAATACATTCAGAATTTGACTTATGGACCATTGACTCCCGATTATATTTACAAAGACCCAAACAATGAAACTGATTTTTTCTCGAGATTTTTATCAAGTGCTCAAAAATTACCCAATGGAAATACTTTAATTTGTAGTGGTGCTAATGGTTATGTCTTTGAAATAAATACTAATCATGAGAAAGTCTGGGAATATATTTTTCCCATTGGTAGCAGCGGCATTATGACACAAGGAAACCCTATTTCGTTTGGAAATACATTATTCAGAGCTATTAAATACAAACCTAATTATTACGGTTTTATAGGTAAGGATCTAACACCTGGCGATACAATTGAACTGGGAGAAGATTTGAACAATTGCTCTATTTTAAATATTGAGACATCCAAACTAGGAAATTTAAAAATGTTTCCTAATCCTGTTAATAATGTTTTGAATATTAAAACTATTGTAGTTCCTGATAAAATTGAAATATATAATATTTTAGGGAAATTAGTAATATCAAATTTAGGCTTACGGCAAATAGATTTAAGTAATATATCCCATGGATTATATATTGTTAAGATTTACTCTAATAATACATTTATTAGTAAAAAAATAATTAAAGATTAGAAATTTTAGATTTTATTTAGACTATTTTTTTATGAATAGTATTTTAGGCTTTTACCTTTTAAAAATACAATTTTTTGGTATAAGAGCTATTATTATGGGATCTGAAGGTAGAGGCATTAATCCTTCGGTTTTAAAATTAGTAGATGATAAAGCGAAACTACCATTATTGGGAGAGATAGAATTTTTAAATGTCTCAGTTGCTTGTGGTGCTTTTTTATATGAAGCCGTTAGACAACGTCTTTAATTCTCATCTTTTTTGTAGTTGTAGTTTATAATGGTCTGCTCCTCGCCTTCTTCTGCTTCTTTATGCTCTATAAAATTTCCGTCATTATCAAAATGCTTTAAGAAAGCATCATTGTCTTCATTATAATCGTCACGTTCCCAAACGTACTTTTTAGGCTTCACAATTTCCTTCCTAAAAATCAATGCAAAAATAATCCCCGTAATCATACCAGATAAATGACCTTCCCAAGACATCCCTTCCTTGATTGGCATGGTGTACCAAACCATACTTCCGTAAAGGAAAACAACCAATAATGATAAAGCAACGAGCCTAAAATGTTTGGCGAAAATACCTTTGAAAAACGTAAAACTTACCAAAACATAAATTAATCCGCTGGCACCAATATGAAACGCTGGCCGACCAATACACCACGTAAGAAAACCTGAAAGCAAGATGCCATACGCTAAAACCCTCCATGCAATGGGTCTGTAAAAATAAAACAAGGCTGTACTCAATACAAATAACGGAATCGTATTATGGTACAAGTGCTCAATCCCACTATGAATAAAGGGACTAAACAGAACGCCTTTCAACCCTTTTAAAGTTCTGGGATAGACGCCAAAATTTGTAAAATCGAACCCAAAGCGTATTTCAAACCAAAACACCAACCAGATTAGCAATACAAATGCTATAGGATAAGCAACAACGCCTGTAGAAAATTTAAAATGTTCCTGATTTCTCACTTTATAAATTTAAGATATCCTTTGCAAAAAGCTATCCACGATTCAATTTAATGAAATATTGTCATTGTATGATTTTTTTGAATACTTAAATTCTTTAATGAGATTTATATATTCAATGGAAATTACATTAATTTTACACTATGAACGAACCACTTGCCGAACGCTTACGCCCAAAAACGTTGGATGATTATTTGAGCCAATCTCATTTAGTAGGCGAGCATGGTGCTTTAACACAACACATTAAGCAAGGGCTGCTTCCGTCCATGATTTTTTGGGGCCCTCCGGGTACTGGTAAAACTACGCTGGCTCATATTATTGCAGCGGAATCCAACAGACCATTTTATGCATTAAGTGCCATTAATTCTGGTGTAAAAGATATTCGTGACATTATTGATAAAGCCAAACACAGTGGCGGATTATTCACCACCAAAAACCCCATTTTATTTATTGATGAAATTCATAGGTTTAGTAAATCGCAACAAGATTCTTTATTGCAAGCCGTTGAAAAAGGTTGGGTAACTTTAATCGGTGCAACCACAGAGAATCCAAGCTTTGAGGTTATTCCAGCATTATTATCCCGTTGTCAAGTGTATATATTAAATGCCTTTGATAAAATCGATTTAGAAACGCTTTTAAAGCGTGCAATTAATCAAGATGAATATGTGTCTAAAAAAAATATAGAACTTCAGGAAACCGAAGCTTTGTTACATCTTTCTGGTGGTGATGCCAGAAAACTTCTCAATATTTTCGAATTAATTGTTAATTCGTATAATTCTGAAGATATTTTAATAACCAATGAAGCCGTTCTAAATAAAATTCAAAACAATACGGTGCGTTACGATAAAACCGGGGAACAGCACTACGATATTATTTCAGCCTTTATAAAATCGATTCGTGGAAGCGATCCAAATGCTGCCGTATATTGGTTAGCACGTATGGTTGAAGGTGGGGAAGACGTGAAATTTATTGCCCGCCGATTACTTATTTTGGCCAGTGAAGATATTGGTAATGCAAATCCTACCGCTCTAGTGATTGCAAACAATACCTTTCAAGCAGTTTCTGCCATTGGTTACCCAGAATCTCGTATCATTTTAAGTCAGTGCGCTACGTATTTAGCGTGTTCGCCTAAAAGTAATGCAGCTTACAAAGCAATAGCAAGCGCACAACAACTGGTAAAAGAAACCGGCGATTTAAGTGTGCCGCTATCTGTACGAAATGCACCAACAAAACTCATGAAGGAATTAGGTTATGGAGATAACTATCAATATGCCCATAATTATGAAAATAATTTTGCAGATCATGAGTTTTTGCCTGATGACATAAAGGATACTAAACTTTACGACCCAGGAAATAACGTTCGTGAAAATGCACATCGTGAGTTTTTAAAGCAGCGTTGGAAAGATAAGTACGGATATTAGGTGTTAGTGAAACTAAAATTTAATATTTAAAATTTCTGTTTTTAAAGTATTATTTTCATAATATTCTAAAACCCAATGGGCATCAATCTGATATACAAGTGCTTGTTTGCCTTCAACTAAAAACACATTACTCAATCCCGTTTTCTTTATTTTGTAAAGTACTTTAGGAGAACTATCTACCAACTGAAAACCATTATCAATCGCTTGTGCATACAATATATCTGATGCTGATGCTTGTACTTCTGGCGTTTCTTCAATCACTTGATTTGGTTGAGATGACACACCCACTGCAACAACTGGCACAGCAGCAACAACATGGGTTTCTTTTTCTTTTTTAAGGGCTTCAATTTCTTCCTTTAATTTTTCAACCTCTTCTTGATCAGAAGCATTTGTACTAGCTAATGCGGTGATCTCTTCGTTAGGTTGATATGAATAATTAACAGTTTCAAACGATTTAAAGGCATTTCGTAAGGCCTCATTATAGGCTTTTCCATAATCTTTTTCCCGGGTCTCTCCTACTTTAGTTAAAAAAACCTCGTCGCCTTTGCAATTCTTAAGTATTACCGTTAGTTTGGTTTTAAACATTCCAGAGTCTTTAATAACATTCGATATTAATCCTAAACATCGATTACTATTCAAATCTTTTGGGAAATCTCCATCCGCCATAATAGCCGTAAAACCATATTTTTCAAAGAGAAACTTGGTTAAAGAATTTAACTGATATTGATCTGCTGTTTTTAAAAAGTCATATTTATCTGGGACAATAACATACTTATAATCGTTTAAATTGGCTTGTGAAAAACTACTGCTTACAAGATTAAATAAAACGATTGTGAAAATTATTTTTTTGAACATTTTAATAGATTTTTATTTTTTATAAAGATACACAAGATTTATAAATACATTTTTAAATCCTTCAAATTACTGACTTGTTTTATATTTTTATCGATGTCCTCATTATGAAAATTGAAATGAATAGCATCTAGACCAGCATTAAGTGCTCCGAGCGTATCGGCTTCATAATTATCGCCTATCATGATACTCTGTTCAATATTTGTCTTCGCCAATTGTATAGCATGATTAAAAACGATTGGATTTGGTTTTTTTACGCCAACAACTTCCGAGTTTGTTACTGTATCAAAATAATGGCCAATGTTAGAATTATTCAATTTACCTTCTTGTACTTCTTTAAAGCCGTTAGTAATAATATGAAGCTTATACTTTGGCATTAAATAATTTAAGATCTCCAGCGCACCATCAAACAAATGGTTAAACGTTGATAAGTTGTCGATATAATCTTCTGAAAGTTGATTGATCAAGGTATCATTCGCAGTAAAATTTATTTTACTAAAGGTATCGGAAAGCCTTCCGTAGCGCAAAGTTACTTTATCAACTTGCTCTTCTCTGAAGCGTTTCCAATAGATCATATTTATGGGTTCGTAATGTGACAAGAATTCGTTTAAATCAACATCAACCTGATTCATTTTAAAAATCTTTTCAAAAGTAAGGGCAGAGTTTTTATCGAAATCCCAAAGGGTATGATCTAAATCAAAAAATATATCTGTGATATGTTTAAGCTTCATGTGCCGATTCTAATATAACATTAAATAATTCCTTAAATCCTTTCCAGCGATCCGTATCGCTAAACGTATAATTATGAAATACTGGAACAAATTCGCCATCAACTTGTTTTACTGTATTAATAATTTCATTCAGCACTTTCTTTTTATCCAAAAGCGATTGTGTGCTAATTAAGGTATAATCCATTAAGTGATATGAGTTTATTTTTAAAGGCGTTTGTACTTCATAATCCAGATCGTAGAATAAAAATGGCGTGCAGGTTCCTGCCCTAAAACCAATTTGGTTTACATAACCCATGGTGTAATCTTCCAGTATCTCCAACTCTACAAGATTTCTATACGATCCTGGTAAATTAAGTTTTGAAAACGATTGCCTTGAAGCGATTAAAGACGTATTTATAATGGCCTCCATAGCTAGTTTTTCTTTTTTCAAAATCGAAAGGTCATGAATGGCAAAATAAGAGGCTTTCAAACCTACTGTACAATAGTCTGCGACTTGTTTAATGAGTGAAACGAATTTCTTTTTATGCACATTTATGCCTTTATCATAAGTAGAATAATCGCCAATTAAAAAGAAGAACAAAAACTTAAATTCACTCTGCTTTTGCTTGTTTATAATATATTTAAAAGTGTCATAAGGATCGTGCTTTAAACCAAATAACACAACAAATCTTTGATATAATCGTCTGAATTTGAATTCAAAAAAATCTTTAAACGTACCACCAATACTACGCATAATGCCTTTTAATCTGAAATTATATGCACATGGCACATCAATAATGGGTTTGATGCTATAGGTTCTTTCTGGAAAATTAAAATCCGGATAATGCTCTTGTAGCATCTCTCTAAACTTATACGCCCAAATATCCACAACAGGTTGGTGTAAAAAATTGTTTTGATAGGCGATACTCTCTGATGCCAGAAACCTTCCGTAATCATCTTTAACCTGCGGTAAATGCTCTTCATACCTGCTTAATAAATAAAATGACGCTGCAAAAATATCAAACGGAACTGCACTTTTATTACCATTAAAAAAGAAGCCCTTCGTGTTGTCCCAATCATGTACATGAATTTCGACATCAGACAATCCTTGTTCAAATAATATCTCGTGACTGCGTACAAAAATCTCGTTGCTTAAAGGTTGCCTAGTGTAGGACATCTTTAAACTATCGTGTGCAATAAATTCCTCGACAGTAGCAGTGAAAGAAACCGGAATACCCAGAATTCTAGTGCAGATTTGTTTAAAAGTGTACTTTAAACGCGGTGTTATTTTATGGGTATAAACTAATAGCATAAATTCAGTTGGTAGTATTCAGTTGCAGTTTACAGTCAAAAATAATCATAATAAATTAGAGTAAATTCCAAAATTTAAAAATACAAATTCCAACAAACTAGCATCATTATTACTGATAAAAAAACCATTGGAATTTGGTGCTTGATGTTTGTGGTTTTAAATTATGTTTTCATCAGCAAAACTAAAGTAAGCTTTTTCAGTGATGATTAAATGATCCAACACTTTTATATCCAAACTTTCGCCCGCTGTTTTTAATTTATAGGTAAGTTGCTTATCGGCTTCACTGGGTTTTAAAGTTCCTGACGGATGATTATGTGCCAAAATAATACCTGTTGATCCAACTTCTAAAGCGTTTTTAAGTGCCAACCTCACATCGACCAAAGTGCCCGTAATGCCACCTTTACTCAATTGATCTTTATGAAGCACTTTATTAGAATTATTCAAATAAATAATCCAAAACTCTTCGTGTGGCAGCTCGCCAATTATAGGTTGCATCAATTCGAACACTGAAGCGCTTGACGTGATTTTCTTTTTCTCCAGAGCCTCTTCTCCTCTACGCCGGCGTCCTAGCTCCAAAGCCGCTGTGATTGTAATCGCCTTGGCTTCTCCTATGCCCTTAAAATCCATGAGTTGTTTTATAGAAAGTTTCCCAAGTTCGCTTAAGTTATTATCGACACTTGCCAGAATACGTTTGCATAATGCCACAGCACTTTCGTTTCTACTTCCCGATCCAATTAAAATGGCGACAAGCTCGGCATCACTTAAAGCAGCTCTGCCTTTATCTCGTAATTTCTCACGTGGTTGATCGTCCTGCGACCAATTTTTTATTGAAAACGATGATGGTTTTTCTTGCATTGGATAAAGATAAATATTGTAATTTTATAAATCAAAAATCGGCAATCAAAAATCGTAAATTCTATTGAACTATCCACCAAAACATCATCAGGACAACGATAAGAACCACATGATTGATGTGATTAAAGCCTATCCTTTAGCTACCCTTATTTCAATAAAAGATAACGCGCCTCTTATTACACATTTACCATTGGTATATCGCGAGGAGGACGGAAAACTTATCGGGCATATCGATATTTATAATCCACAGGCCAAATTACTAAAAGATAATAAAGATGTTACCATTATATTATCTGGGCCACAATGCTATATTTCGCCAAGCGTTTATACGACCGCACAATTACCAACCTGGAACTATATTAAGGTACATTTAAAAGGAAGTGTTGAGGCTATTGATAGCAGCGAGGCTTTAAAGGAATCCTTAATTACAATGACCGAATTTTTAGAACAGCCAGAGCATAAATATGTTTTAAAACCTGACAATCCCAGAATGGCTGGCGCATTAAACTATATTAAAATGTTTGAAATTACCATTACCCATTGGGAAGGAAAATTTAAGCTTTCACAAGACAAAAAGAAAACCGATATTAATAATGCCAAAGCTGAACTTATACGTGCTAATCAAGACAGTATTAAAGCGTTTTTGGATAAGATGTTTTAAATATTAGTAACTTAAAACATTGAATTTCCACTTAAATAAAACTAATAGTCATGAAAAATTTAAAAAAGGAAGATATAAGCCAAGATATTTTCGATCTATATGATGATTACGCACATAATAAATTAAACCGACGTCAATTTGTTGAAAAACTCTCCTTGTATGCAGTTGGTGGTGTTACCGTATCGTCACTTTTAAGTTTTATGTCCCCAAATTATATAGATAGTTTATTGGTTAAACCTAATGATCCTGATTTAGATTCTAAATATATCACTTATGATTCTCCAAAAGGCGGTGGTGCTATAAAAGGACTTTTATCTAAACCAAAAGATATTACAATCAAATTATCTGGTGTAATTGTAATACATGAAAATAGAGGTCTTAATCCTTATATCGAAGATGTTGGCCGACGCACCGCAAAAGAAGGGTTTATAAGTTTAGCTCCAGATGCTTTGACGCCTTTAGGAGGTTATCCTGGAAATGACGATGATGGTAGAGCCATGCAGAAAAAACGAGATAGAAATGAGATGTTGGAAGATTTTATTGCAGCTTATAAATATCTTAAATCTCATAAGTACTGCAATGGTAAAATAGGCGTGGTAGGTTTTTGTTTTGGTGGCTGGATGGCTAATATGATGGCGGTTAGAATTCCAGAGTTAGGTGCTGCTGTACCTTATTATGGAAGACAACCTTCTGATGAAGACGCAATTAAAATTAAAGCACCATTATTATTACAATATGGAGAATTAGATACTAGAGTTAATGAAGGATGGCCTGCATTTGAAACGGTTCTTAAAGCAAATAACATTATATATGAAGCTTATATTTACCCTAACGCAAATCATGGTTTTCATAATAATACCACTCCAAGATTTGATAAAGAAGCTGCGGATTTATCTTGGAGTAGAACCATTAATTTTTTTAAGAAGCATTTAATTTAATCAATTAACCCCTTAACGGCCTCAAAATCTAAGCCTCCATAATTCCCAGAACTCATTAATAATAATGTTTTGTTATTAAAATCTTGGGAGAATAAAAACTGCTTAAAATCGTCTGGATTGGTACAAATAATTAAATCGTCCCGCTCAAAGGCATTGGCAATTTGTTCGTGCGTAACTTCCTCCAATTTTTTTATTTCTACGGCATGAGGCGAATAAAACACAACAGCAACATCGGCTGCATCCAACGCGCCTTTATATTCCTTTAAAAATTCAGCATTTAAACTGCTATACGTATGCAATTCTAAACAAGCAACTAAAGTCCTATTTGCATATTGTGCCTTAACAGCATTCGTCGTGGCTTCGACCTTACTTGGCGAATGTGCAAAATCTTTATACGCCACGCTAGCTTTACTTTCGGCAATTTTTTCTAAACGTTTGCTAGCACCTTTAAAAGTGGCAATGGCTTCGTAGAAATCGTCTTCATCAATTCCCATGTGCTGGCAAATCCATTTGGCACCGGCAAGATTGTTAAGATTGTGTTTTCCAAATACTTCGATAGGCAATAGTCCTTCAGGTATTTCCAATAAGGTTTGTCCGTCTTCAATGGTGTATTCCGGTGTTTTATACGGCAGCTTTCTAATGGTATTTTCAGAAGCTTCAACAACGCGCTTTACTTCTGCATCGTCTTCGTTATAGGTGATACTTCCGCCTTTAACTATGGAATCTACAAATATGCCGAACTGCTCCACGTAATTTTCGTAGGTTGGAAACACGTTAATATGGTCCCAAGCAATGCCACTTAACAAGGCAATATTGGGTTTGTACAAATGAAATTTTGGCCGCATGTCTATGGGCGAACTTAAATATTCGTCGCCTTCCAGCACTATAAAATCATTGTCCTCAGTGAGTTTTACCATGACATCAAAACCTTCCAATTGCGCGCCAACCATATAATCGACATCACGATCATGATAATGCATCACATGAAGGATCATGGACGTAATGGTTGTTTTACCATGACTTCCTCCAATAACCACGCGGGTTTTGTGTTTGGACTGTTCGTACAAAAACTCGGGATACGAATAGATTTTTAAACCTAGTTCTTGGGCTTTTATCAATTCAGGATTATCGGCTTTAGCATGCATACCTAGAACGATCGCATTTAATTGGTTTGTTATTTTTTCCGGAAACCAACCAAAGGTTTCGGGCAACAATCCTTTTGCTTGTAAACGTGATCTTGAAGGCTCGAAAATGGTATCATCACTTCCGGTAACGTGAGATCCTTTGTTATGCAATGCTATGGCTAAATTATGCATGGCACTACCTCCAATAGCTATAAAATGTACGTTCATTTATTTTTATTAAGTAGGAAGTAAATATAAGTATTGAATTTCTCTTTGCCATGAATTCACTATTAATTTATATTGTCTTTTGAATATGGGTTTACTGTATTCATTGAAGGATCGTTCTTTTTCTGTATCCAGAATTTCTTGGTATTGTTTTTGATTTCAGTTTTAAAACAATGTGGTTAACTTTTAAAATACTTAACTTCACTCAACCAAATTATTTTGCCTAAAATTATGTCTATGAAGTATTACTTATCACTACTTATCTTGGTTCTTTTCACTAGTTTTTCTGAAGCCCAAATCAACGATTACAATGCGCTTTGGCAAAAGGTAGAACAATTTGAAATGGATGGTTTACCAAAATCGGCATTAGAGATTGTTGAACAAATTAGCTCGCAAGCCGAAAAAGACAACAATACGCCACAACTTATTAAAACTTTATTGTACAAAAGTAAATTCGCTTTAACACTTGAAGAAGATGCACAACTAAAGGTGATTAATGATTTTAAGGCGCAAATTGAAACGAGTGCGTTTCCAACGAAAAATATTTTAGAAAATATGCTTGCCAATCTGTATTGGCAGTACTTCAATAAAAACAGATATAAATTTTATAACCGTACCAAAACTGAAACAAAAGTTGATGCTGATGATTTCCGTACTTGGGATTTACAAACGTTGTTTAATGAGGTGCATTTGCATTATCAAAACGCATTACAAAACGGATTGATGTTGCAGCTGGAAGACTTAAGCATGTTTGACGACATACTTACGCTTCAAAAAGATTCAAAAATTTACAGGCCTTCGCTATTTGATTTTCTAAATCATAATGCATTACAATTTTATAAAACCACGGAGAACAATATTACGAAACCTGCTTACAAATTCGAATTGGACAATTTGGATTTATTAAGTGATGTCGAAACATTTTCAAAACTCAACATAGTATCAAAAGACTCGACCTCTTTACAATTAAACGCTCTAAAAATTTATCAGGATCTCATTCAGTTTCATATTAAAGATAAAACGCCTTATGCTTTGGCTGATGTGAACATTGAGCGCTTAAAGTTTGTTAAACAGCATGCGACGTTTCAAGATAAAGAGAATATTTTATTAAATGCGCTTAAAATCGAAAGCGAACGTTTACAATCACATGAAGTTTCCGCTTTATACGATTTCGAAATTGCCTCCATTTACAATCAGCTAGGGCAAAGCTATCAGCCAAAAACACAAGAAGCACAACGCTGGAAAATTAAAGAGTCGCTGAACCTTTGCAATTCGGTTATTGCGAAATTCCCTAAAAACCGAGGTGCAGAACTTTGCATTGTTTTAAAACAACAAATACAGCAACAAACCATACAGATTACCACCGAAAACTTTTTACCAATTCAGCAAAATGAGCGTTTACTGGTACGTTATAAAAATTTAGATAAAGTTGATTTTAAAGTTTACAAAATATCTCAAAATCAGTTAGAACGATTCCATAAAATATATAGAAAAGAAGAGCAGCTAGCCTTTATAAAAAAGTTAAAAGCTACAACCGAGTGGCAAGCTAATTTACGTAACGAACAGGACTACCAAACTCACAGCACCGAAGTCTTGTTCCCTAAACTAGATAATGGAGCATACCTCATTTTTGCTACACCAACAAATACAAACGAAACCACATTTGCGTTTAGCACGATTCAAGTGACCAATCTAGCGTTGGTTGAAAAAAGTAATGACAGAAATAAAATTTTCCAAGCTATTAATAGGCTTAACGGAAAACCTATTATTGGCGCGAACATAACACTTACTTATCAGGAAAATAATAATCGAAGTTCATATACCCAAAACTTTATAACCAATAGCAAAGGTGAATTTACAGTTGACAAAACAAAAGACAGCTATCGCAATATTGAGATAGTTATAAAATATAGTAACGAGCATGCCTATTTTGGCAATTATTATGTGAATCGGTATTACAAAGACAAAGAAGAAAAAATATCCTATAAATCTTTTCTATTCACAGACCGAAGTATCTACAGGCCTGGACAAACAGTCTATTTTAAAGGGATTGCCATGAAAACTGGTCTTTACGAAAAATCGGGGGTTTTAGCTAACGAATCTGTTTATGCTGTTTTATATGATGTTAATGACGAAGAAATAAAAGAACTGGAATTGGTAACGAATGAATTTGGTTCGGTTCATGGCGAATTTATTTTACCTAATAGCGGATTAAACGGTCAATATTATATAGAGTTTGATTCAAATTCCGGGAATGTTAATATGGATAGTGAAACCTATTTTTCGGTTGAAGAATACAAACGTCCAAAATTTGAAACCAAGTTCAAACCCGTTACCGAAACCTATAAAGTAAACGACAGCGTCACAGTTAAAGGCGAAGCTTTGGCCCTTGCAGGAAGTACTATTACCGATGCCAAAGTGATTTATCGTATACATCGAAAAGTGGAATATCCACGTTGGTACTATTGGTATCGTCCTTCGTTTTACAGAGAGCCGCAAGAGATCGCTCATGGAGAAGGTATGACCAATGCAAAAGGCGAATTCAACATTACTTTTAAAGCCATTCCAGATGAAAGTGTAAACAAAGACAACCTACCCATTTTTCATTACGAAATCATTGCCGATGTTACCGATATTAATGGTGAAACACGAAGTGCAACCAACATTATCAATGTTGGGTATCATGCTTTAACGGCTGATCTTTCAATTGATGCAAACTTGGATAAAACAAAAAAAGACCATGAACTTACCATGGATACTAAAAATCTTAATGGCGAATTTGTGCCAGCCAAAGGATCCATAAAAATTTATAAGCTACTGGCTCCAAATCAGGTTTTGAGACCACGCCCTTGGGCTGCACCAGATTATCAAGACTTTTCTGAAGTAGAATTCAAAAACCTGTTTCCTCATGATGCCTATACTAATGAAGCCAATAGCAATCGCTGGGAAAAGGGAAAACTTGTTTTAGAAAAATTGTTCGACACCAAAAAATCGAAAGAACTTGCATTAGGTACTATTAAAAAATGGGAATCCGGACAATATATCATAGTGTTAGAAAGCAAAGACAAATTCGGACAAACCGTTAAAGATGAAATTAAAACAACACTCTTTAGTCCTCAAGACGAAACTCTTGCCGACAACCAATTGTTTAGCATTACTACGAATAAACAAGTCTATGATATAAACGATACTGTTTTGGTAACGCTTGCTTCGGCAGCCAATAATATAAACGTAACTGTGGATATTGAAAGAAACCAAAAGATTATAAACACACACTTGGTGCAACTTAACAAGAATTCAAAAACACTTTCTATTCCAGTTACGAAAGACGATCTTGGTGGTTTTGCCGTACATTATAGTTTTGCGGCGTTTAACAGTTTTCAATCGGGCACAAAAACCATTGCTGTGCCTTATCCAAAAACCGATTTAGAAATTGAAACCACAACTTTTAGAGATAAGCTGCAACCAGGGCAAGACGAAACTTGGTCCTTCAACATTAAAGGCCCAATGGGCGATAAAATTTCTGCCGAGCTTTTGGCAAGTATGTACGATGCCTCTTTAGATCAATTTAAATCACATAACTGGAATTTTAATCCTATACATAACCCAAGCTATTATTCACACTTTAACAGAAACGCCAACCAAAGTTTTGGCACACGTGGTTTTAGAGTTTATCGAGATAGATTTCATGCAAATTATACACAACAATTGTATGACCAACTGAATTGGTTTGGGTTTTATTTTGGATATGATCCATCAATAAGAATAAGAGGTGTTTCAAGTTTATATGGAAGTCGTTCAACGGAAACAATAGAAATTGAACAAGAGGCTATGATGCTTGAAGATAGTTCTAATTTAGACGAAGTCGTTGTTACAGCTTTATCAGGAAAAGTAGTGGGTCTTGAAGTTAGAACAGAACAACAAGGTTTTCATATAAATGCTCCAAAAACTAAAAAGGAAAATGAAGTAAATTTCGATAACATCCAAATTCGTAAAAATCTCCAAGAAACTGCTTTCTTTTTCCCACAGCTACAAACAGATGATAAAGGCAATATAAGTTTTAGTTTTACAACACCTGAAGCTTTAACGCGTTGGAAATTGCAATTGTTAGTACATACCAAAACCTTGGAAAGTGCCACCAAAACCTTATCAACAGTAACCCAAAAAGAATTGATGGTCATTCCCAATGCACCGCGCTTTTTGCGCCAAGGCGACCAAATTACCATTAGCAGTAAAATTGCAAACTTAACAGACAATCAACTTTCAGGGCAAGCCGTTTTACAGTTATTTGATGCTATTTCCGGGAATGAAATAACTCAAAATTTAATTAGCTTTTCAAGTGATTCTCTCACTTTGGGAGAGATGGCGAAGCCAGAGAGGGATTTTGCTATTGATGCCAAAGGCAACACCCAAGTCTCTTGGAATTTAACTATTCCCGATGATGTGCAAGCTGTACAATACAAAGTGATTGCTAAAGCTGGCGATTTTAGCGATGGTGAGCAAAGTGCATTAGCTGTACTATCAAACAGAATGCTAGTAACCGAAACTTTACCCATGTGGATCCGTTCTAATGAAACCAGAACATTCACATTAGATAAGTTAAAGATGAACACCTCAACTACGCTTAAAAATCACAAGTTAACGTTGGAAATAACATCAAATCCTGCCTGGTACGCTGTACAGGCTTTACCTTATTTAATGGAATATCCTTACCAATGTAACGAGCAAACCTTCTCACGATATTATGCCAATGCCTTGGCAAGTCATATTGCAAATTCAAATCCGAGAATTCAGGAAGTCTTTAAACAATGGGCATCACAAGACGCATTAATTTCTAATTTAGAAAAGAACGAAGAACTAAAATCTATCCTCATTCAGGAAACACCATGGTTGCGTGATGCGCAAAGCGAGACTGAACAGAAAAAACGCATCGCTTTATTATTCGATTTAAATAAAATGAATAACGAATTGAAATCGGCTTTACGCAAACTGCAAAACAATCAAATGTCTTCGGGTGCTTGGGCCTGGTTTAATGGCGGACGCGAAAATCGTTATATCACACAGCATATCATTACG
>CAXMOQ010000051.1:14832-15076 GCA_964195015.1 uncultured Flavobacteriaceae bacterium
TTAAAACGCCTTAATGTCACCTTGAGCTCACCTGTCGACCGAAGCAATAGCGAAGGTGGAGTCGAAAGGTCTCAAGAATCTCAAATGCTCAAAAATGCCATCAGTTATTTAGATAAGGAATTTGTAAAAGAATATAGGGAAATTAGAAAGTACAACAAGGATGTCGATTTAAGCAAAGACCATTTAAGCTATACGCAATTGCATTATTTGTACATGCGAAGTTTCTATCCGGAAATTAAATCGT
>CAXMOQ010000052.1:0-15073 GCA_964195015.1 uncultured Flavobacteriaceae bacterium
TAAGAAAGATGAATTATTAGGCCCCTTTTTTAACGATAGGATAGAAGATTGGGACGAACATTTGGATAAGCTCACAACCTTTTGGGAATCCAGCCTATTTTTAAAAACAAAGTATTATGGCGATCCTTTAGAAGCGCACATTAAGGTGGATAAGCAGCATGACCATACAATTTCAGAACACCATTTTGGAGTCTGGTTAAATTTATGGCTTCAAACGATAGATGAACTTTTTGAAGGTGACTATGCACAGAACGCTAAACGCAGAGCTAGAAAAATGGGCACATTCTTGTATTTGAAAATCTTCGAAGCGAGATCATAATTAAATTTCAAGCACCAAATTCCAAATACTGAATACCAAGTACCAAGTGACAAAAGTCAATACCCAAACATCAAGTTTTATACTACCGTTTGAGTATAAAAAGCATTCATTTTTTCGTGGTAAAAAAGTAAGAAAACCAACAATTCAATAACGAATAATTAACTACATTTGCACGACCTTAAACAGACTGATATCATGCTAAATAAACTAGCAAAAATTCTTTTTTCAACGCGCTTAACAGCTATCTTATTTTTAACATTTGCCGCTGCTATGGCAACAGGGACATTTTTAGATGCAAGCCAGGAAACATCGCCAACACCTCTTACAAGAAACTTAATTTATAATGCTTGGTGGTTTGAGGCGATCCTTGTGTTTTTCGTTATTAATTTTGTAGGTAATATTTTTAGGTATAAATTATATAAAAAGAAAAAATGGGCAACACTGTCATTACATCTGGGGTTTATCCTTATTCTACTTGGTGCTTTCATCACCAGATATGTGAGTTTTGAAGGGATGATGGCAATTCGTGAAGGTGCTACCGAAAACAAATTCCTGTCTATTAAACCCTATATCACAACCTATATTGATGGTGATTATATCATAAATGGACAAGCTCAACGTCGGGTATTGCAAAATGAAGTCGACTTTTCCCCACGTTTAAATAATACTTTTAAAGTAAATTCCGAATATAACGAACAGAACATAACTATTGAGTTAGAAAAGTTTATCTCTGGTGCCGAAGAAGATATTGTACTGAACGATACAGGAGAAGAATACCTAAAAATTGTTGAAGCAGGTGGTGGGCAACCGCACAATCATTTTCTTCGGGTAGGACAAATTCAGAATATCCATAATGTTTTAATTACGCTTAATAATCCTACCGAAGGCGCTATCAACCTAACCTATAATAACGACCAGCTTACCATACAATCGCCTTTTGAAGGTGAATATATGACCATGGCGACTATGGCAACTGGACGTCTGGTTAAGGATAGTATTCAGCCTTTAATATTACGGTCACGCTATGTTATCGGCAATATGCAAATGGTGTTTCCAAAACCAGTTGTAAAAGGCGATTTCGATATTGTTAAGAAGCCAGAAATACTTAAAAGTGATGAAGATGGCATTGTGCTAAAAGTTACTGCAAATGGTGAAACAAGTCATATAGGAATACTTGGAGGAAAAGGCACTAACAATGCCTTTAAACAAATAGAAGTTGGTGGTTTAAAATTTGCATTCCGTTACGGTTCTAAAATCATGGAACTCCCATTTAGTATTAAGCTTAACGATTTTGTTGCCGATCGTTATCCTGGAACAGAAAATAGTTATTCGGCGTTTTCAAGTGACGTTACAGTATTGGATAAAGAACAAGGCGACTATGACTATAAAATTTTCATGAATAATATTTTAGATCATCGTGGCTATCGTTTCTTTCAGTCCAGTTTTGATCCCGATGAGAAAGGGACTATTCTCTCTGTAAACCACGATTTTTATGGCACTTGGGTTACATACATTGGGTACTTCCTTTTGTTCTTTGGTTTGCTTGCTATATTGTTTGCTAAAAACACACATTTTTCAGATTTAAAAAAACAACTCAATAAGATAAAAGCGAAAAAAGCAAAATTGCTAACGGTGTTGTTTTTATGTTTTGGTTTGAATTCGTTTTCGCAAGAACATTCAGATAATGATGGACATAACCATACCAAAACATCGAAAGTGAAAATCGATTCTATTTTAAAAGCCAACATCACGCCAAAAGCACATGCTGATGTGTTTGGTAAAATGGTCATTCAGGATTTTAGTGGTCGTATGATGCCGGTAAACACCTATGCCTCCGAAATGCTTCGAAAGTTGAGCAAGCATGACACTTATGAAGATTTCGATGCCAATCAGGTGTTTTTGTCAATTCAGGAGAGTCCGTTGTTATGGTACAATGTACCTATCATTTATTTAAAGCCGAAGAAAGGCGATTCTATACGACGGCTCATAGGGATTGAAACTCACCAGAGGTATGCTGCACTTGCCGATTTCTTTAGTGATAATGGAAGCTATAAACTGGCACCTTATCTAGAAGATGCTTACAAAGCTCAAGTACCTAACGGATTTCAGAAAGAGTTTAAAGAAACCGATCAGCGCGTTAATTTATTGTACAATACCATTGAAGGACGCACCTTAAAAATATTCCCGGTACCAAATGACGCGAACAATAAATGGATTTCGTCATTAGAAAACAGAACCGAAGCCTATAAAATTGAAGACTCTCTGTACAGTAATTTTATAAATAGTGGTTTCAGAGCCTATTTATTTACTCTTAATGAAGCCAAAATTTCTGGCGATTTCACAGATGCCGAAAAGCTATTAAACGCCTTTAAAAAAACACAGCATGAATATGGTAGTGCCGTGATGTTAAGCGATGATAAGGTCAACACAGAAGTACTCTATAATAAATACGACATTTTTAAAAAACTGTTTAGTTGGTATATGTATGCAGGCACCTTATTGTTTATTGTGCTTATCCTTCAGATTTTTAAAGATAGAAGTAAAGCTGTAAGCATAATGGCTGCTGTTTTAAAATATAGCATTGTGGCTTTATTTATTTTACATACGCTTGGGCTTATAGCACGTTGGTATATTTCGGGGCATGCGCCATGGAGTGATGCCTACGAGTCTATGATCTACGTGGCGTGGGCAACCATGTTATTTGGTCTGGTATTTGGGCGTAAAAGCGATCTTACAGTAGCAGCTACTGCTTTTGTAACGGCTATGATTTTAATGGTAGCCCACTGGAACTGGATGGATCCTGCCATTGCCAATTTACAACCTGTACTCGATAGTTACTGGCTAATGATTCATGTGGCTGTTATTGTGGCAAGTTACGGGCCTTTTACATTAGGAATGATTTTGGGTGTGGTGAGTTTAATGCTCATGATTTTTACAACAAAAGCCAATAAAGATAAAATGGTAATCAATATAAAAGAGCTTACCATTATTAACGAAATGGCACTCACCGTTGGTTTGGTCATGCTTACCATTGGAAACTTTTTAGGAGGTATGTGGGCGAACGAAAGTTGGGGACGTTATTGGGGCTGGGATCCAAAAGAAACCTGGGCACTCATTAGTATTATGGTTTATGCCTTTGTAATACACATGCGATTGGTACCTGGACTTCGTGGTCGTTTCGGTTTTAATTTTGCCTCTGTTATTGCGTTCTCGAGTATTATTTTCACCTACTTTGGTGTGAATTTTTATCTTTCAGGATTACACTCCTATCAATCTGGACAGCAAATTGCAAGTTTTCAGATTATTGCCGTTAGCATTGCTTTGATTGCGCTAGTAGCAATTCTTGCCTTTAGAAAGTATGTGAGGTATTATAAGAAGTAAGGCAGGTATTAATTGCTGAATACACTGTGTCTGTTCGGAATTTTTTCAAAAGGGAAATGTTTCGAGAACGATTCGTAATTATCTACCAAACAAATAAATTTATTAAAACTTAAAACATATCAGATGAAACTATTTAAAGAGTTTAAAGAATTCGCAGTTAAAGGCAATATGATGGATATGGCCATTGGTATTATTATTGGAGCTTCGTTTAATACTGTTATAAATGTGCTGGTTAAAAAAATACTCTTACCACCCCTTTCATTGCTGTCTAGTGGTATTGACTTGAAACATAAACGTATTGTATTACAAGAGGCTGTTAAAGATGTTTCTGGAAATATTCCTACCGAGGAGGTTGCCATAGGTTATGGTGCGTTTATGGAAGCCTTTTTGGACTTTGTCATTATTGGATTTACTATTTTCATAGTGGTTAAATTTATGAATCGTTTACGTACAAAAGCACAAGACACTTCAGATACCACAGTGGCCACGCCTAAAGACATTGAGCTTTTATCACAACTTACCGAATTGATGGTCGAGCAGAACGCACTGATAAAAAAGAGGCTAGAGGAATAATATATGTATGTCAAAAAAAGGACAGGAGAAGAATACTAAAAACAAAGCGAAGCATACCAAACTTATGAATAGAAAAAAGAATAAGTTGGTAAAAGAGAAAAAGCTTCGGGATGCACGTTTAAAAGCCATTGTGAGAAAAACGAATGAAAATTCTAATAATAATGAGTAATTTGCAACTCTTAAAATAATGTCGCATATTTGCCGCTTATGATTGCTTAATTATGTTTTCGGTTGTGTCGAGTCTTCTCTCGATCAAAAAAATGCTAAACGCCATTCGTGTTTGGCTCTGTCTTATTTTTACATAATAAATCATGCATTCAAAACATAATATTTCTCTTAAACAATTTTTTCAATATTTTAAAATCGCCATTACAGGCAAGGAACAAGAATTTACATCAGGTAGTATTCGGCGAGCCGTCTTTATGCTATCCATTCCCATGATTCTGGAAATGCTCATGGAGTCTATTTTCGCTATCGTGGATATCATGTACGTATCGCAGGTAAGCGTTAATGCCGTAGCAACTATCGGTTTAACCGAATCTGTCATTACATTAGTTTATGCCGTTGCCATTGGTTTAAGTATGGCAGCCACCGCAGTTGTAGCAAGACGTGTTGGCGAAACCGATATTAAAGGTGCGTCGCAGGCAGCAGTTCAGGCTATTTTTTTAGGGGTTGCCGTTGCTACTATCATCAGTATCATAGGTATATTATATCCAAAAGAAATTTTGAATCTTATGGGAGCAGAACCTGACCTTATTGCCGAAGGCTATGGCTACACCAAAGTGCTTTTAGGCGGTAATGTAACCATCATGCTACTTTTTTTAATCAATGCTATTTTTCGCGGTGCTGGAAATGCATCAGTTGCCATGTGGACACTTATTTTATCCAACGGGTTAAACATTATTTTGGATCCCATGTTTATTTTTGGATTTGGTCCAATTCCTGCTTATGGTGTTCAAGGTGCTGCTATGGCAACAACCATTGGTCGTGGGACAGCAGTATTATTTCAACTGGCTATTTTGTTTTATGGATATAGTAAAATTAAAATTGGGGTTAAAGATCTTGTCTTCCGTTTTGGAGTGATGTTAAACCTTATAAAAGTATCGCTTGGAGGGATTGGCCAGTTTTTAATTGGCACATCTAGTTGGGTAATTTTAATGCGTATTATGAGCGAGTTTGGGAGCGAAGTGCTTGCAGGTTATACCATTGCAATTCGTGTTATGATGTTTACTATTATGCCGGCTTGGGGCATGAGTAATGCTGCCGCCACTTTAGTAGGGCAAAATTTAGGCGCTGGAAAACCAGATCGTGCCGAGCAATCGGTTTGGAAAACCGGAAAATATAGCGCCTATTTTATGGGTTTTGTGTCTGTAATTTACTTGGTGTTTGCACCCCAAATAATCATGTTGTTTACCAAAGTTCCGGACGTTGTAAAATACGGGAGTTTATGTTTGCGTGTTATTGCTGCTGGTTACATTTTTTATGGTTATGGTATGGTGGTCATCCAATCCTTTAACGGCGCTGGCGATACCAAAACACCTACCTATATTAACTTTATTTGTTTCTGGTTATTTCAATTACCTTTTGCATATTTAGCGGCAGTGGTTTTGGACTTTGGGCCAGCAGGAGTATTTTGGTCCATCACCTTGGCCGAAGTATCTATTGCTGTTATCGGAATTTTATGGTTTAAAAAAGGGAAGTGGAAGCTGGTAAAAGTGTAATCAATTATTTGTATTTTAGAGAACAATAAGACATTTTCTAAACGAGAACATAATATGATGACAAAAAACAGGCTAGAGGCGTTTACAGATGGTGTATTGGCAATCATCATTACCATTATGGTATTGGAATTAAAAGTGCCTCATGGAGGTGATTTTGAAGACTTAAAACCTTTACTTCCTGTATTTGGAAGCTATGTGTTGAGCTTTATTTATTTGGCCATTTATTGGAACAATCACCATCATATGATGCAGACGGCTAATCATATTAACGGGCGTATTATGTGGGCGAATATGCATTTACTTTTTTGGCTATCGTTAATTCCTTTTGTAACAGGATGGATGGGCGAAAATGAATTTACATCGGCAACAGTTTTCTTATATGGAACGGTATTGTTTATGGCAGGTATCGCATACTGGATATTGTTACGCCTAATTATAAAAAGTCATGGAAAAGATTCTATCTTGGCGAAGGCCTTGGGAAAAGATATCAAAGGAAATATTTCGCCAATACTTTATATTATAGGAATTCTATTCGCCTTTTATAATGTTTGGATTTCTGGAACTGTTTTCATTTTGGTAGCTGTTATGTGGCTAATTCCAGATAGAAGAATTGAAAACGCTTTTAAAAACGAAAAAAAGTAACAAATGAAATTAGATATACTTGCTATTGGCGCACATCCGGATGATGTAGAATTGGGTTGTGGCGCCACCTTGGCAAAAGAAGTTGCTAACGGAAGAAAAGTTGGCATTATTGATTTGACGCGCGGCGAATTAGGGACCCGAGGTACCGCCGAAACTAGGGATGAAGAATCGGCCGAAGCGGCGAAAATACTTGGTGTTGCCATAAGAACGAATATGGAGTTTGCCGATGGTTTTTTCCTGAATGATAAATACCATCAAATCGAACTTATTAAAATGATTCGTAAGTACAGACCGGAAATTGTACTTTGTAATGCGGTTGATGATAGACACATAGATCATGGTAAGGGCAGCAAACTTGTAAGTGACGCCTGCTTTTTAAGTGGCTTATTAAAAATTGCCACTAAAACTGAAGATGAGGATGGTTGGCAAGAACCTTGGCGACCAATACATTTGTACCATTATATACAATGGAAAAATTTGGAGCCCGGCCTCGTGGTTGATGTTTCAGGGTTCATGGCTAAAAAAGAAGCTGCGGTACTGGCCTATAAAACCCAGTTTTACGATGCTGAAAGTGATGAACCGGAAACACCTATTTCAAGTAAAAACTTTACCGATAGTATTAATTATCGCGCTAGAGATTTGGGGCGTTTAATAGGGGCAGAGTATGCCGAAGGCTATACCGTTGAACGTTATCCAGCGGTAGATAGTTTATTCGATTTAAAATAATAATAATAAGTTTAAAAAAGCTTTTGTAGTAAATTCTAAATAATTTACATTTGCACCTGCCTTTGCCGTCAGGCAGGCACGCATTACAAAAATGCATGCAACATGGTGGTTGTAGCTCAGTTGGTTAGAGCATTGGTTTGTGGTACCAAGGGTCGCGGGTTCAAGTCCCGTCTTCCACCCAAGACGACAACATAGTTGTGTCTTGGTGCAGACTAAAACGTCTGTACCAAAAGGATAAAGCTTCTCATAATCGAGGAGCTTTTTTTGTTTATGACATATTTCGTTTACATATTATATTCAGAATCTATTGACAGATATTATAAAGGGCATACCAATAATATTGAGCAAAGGTTGAGCAGGCATAATGCAGGATATGAATCGTATACTTCTAAAGGTATTCCTTGGAGATTGATTTTAGCGTTGCCCAAGGAAACAAAAAGTGAAGCAGTTCGCTTGGAAATGAAGCTTAAAAATTTAAACGGAGCACGGCTTGAGGCCTTTATTTTAAAATATTCATCATCAAGCCAAGATGATTAACAACGGTCAGTGTCTTGATGCGGGTAAAGCGTTGGCAACATATTTTCCATCAAAGGCAGCAACAATGTTGCGTCTTGATACAGACCGAAGCGTCTATACCCAAAAATTAAAAGCCTTTCTCCCGATAGCTATCGGGATTCGAAAGGCTTCTTTTGGTTTAAAAGGCAATTATGTATTAGTTGGTTGCTCTATCAACCACAATTCTTTCATCACGATTTGCAAGTTCCCAAGCCGTATAGAATATTAAACGTGAACGTGTTTCTAAAAGATCATATTGTATCTTATCGGCTGTATCACTTGGTCTGTGATAATCGGCATGTGTGCCATTAAAATAAAAAATAACAGGAATATTATTTTTTGCAAAATTGTAATGATCCGAACGATAATAGAAACGGTTAGGATCGTCATCCTCATTATAAGTATAATCAAATTCCATATTGAAATATTTCTTATTAATAGTTTCAGAAATATCATGCAATTCGGTGCTCAATTTATCGGCTCCTATTAAATATAAGTAGTTTCGGTTGTTTTCATGTTTTGGATCGACGCGACCAATCATGTCAATATTCAAATCGGCAACTGTATTTTTTAATGGGAATACTGGATCGACATCGGCATAATATTGTGAGCCTAAAAGCCCCTTTTCTTCACCGGTAACATGTAGAAATAAAATAGAGCGTTTCGGACCATGGCCGTTATCAGCTGCAGTTTTAAAAGCTTCGGCAATTTCCAGAATAGAGACTGTTCCAGAGCCATCATCGTCGGCGCCATTATATATTTCGCCATCTTTGATGCCTTCATGATCTAAATGCGCAGAGATAATAATGATTTCATCAGGTTTTTCGGTACCCTTTAAAAAGGCCAATACATTCTCTGATGCTTTAATATCATTTGGAAAAAATGATTTTGGAATCTCCTGAAAATAATCGCCATCGGCAATTGGCGATGGAATACCAAGTGCTACATAATGATTTTTAATATACTCGACAGCTTTTTTCTGCCCTGGCTCTCCTGTTTCCCTGCCTTCAAAGTCGTCTGAAGCATAGGTGTAAAGCGCGTCTTTAAGCTCGGCCGCTGTAATAGTTTTTGCGTAGGTTGTAACATCTGCTGTTTCGTTTGCTGCCGTAGAGGCCTCTGAAGTTGTTGTTTTACTTTGTGATGAACCACAGGATGTTAAAGTTGCAACACTAATAAAAAGGGATAAAATTTTTCTCATGAATACTGATTTTTTTTCAAGTCACGATATTACAAAAAAGAGATAAGAAACAGCATCTTTTTAGTGAATTTTAACGGTTTAATGTTTTGAAAATAATAGCATTAACTTTCTTTGTCAACAACCACACGATTTTCTTGATTTGCCAATTGCCAAGCTGTAGTAAAAATTAATTTTGTGCGTTTCTCAAGTAATTGGTAATCAATTTTATCGGGCGTATCGCTAGGCTTGTGGTAATCGGCATGCGTGCCATTAAAGTAAAAAATTACTGGGATGCCATGTTTTGCGAAGTTGTAGTGATCGGATCTGGAATAGATTTGTTCTCTGTCATTTTCAGCATTATACTTATAATCCAAGTTAAAATTAAAATAAGTGTTATTGATTTTTTCAGAAATATAATGAAGCTCATTACTCAATCTATCGGAACCAATTAAGTAAATATAATTTTTGTCGTCTTTATGTAAGTTATCAACGCGACCAATCATATCAATATTAAGATTTGCAACGGTGTTTTCTAAAGTGAATACAGGGTTTTCCGTATAATATTGTGATCCTTGCAAGCCAATTTCTTCGGCGGTAACGTGTAAAAACAAGACACTTCGTTTTGGGCCAAAACCTTCATCTTTAGCACGTTTAAAAGCTTGGGCCATTTCCATAATGGCTACGGTTCCTGAACCATCGTCGTCGGCTCCATTATAAATTTCGCCATCAATAATGCCATTGTGATCCAGGTGTGCTGAAACTACCACCACTTCATCTGGTCTTTCCGTTCCCTTTATAAAAGCCAACACATTTTGTGAAGCATCATTAATATTATCTGGAAAAAAGGATTTAGGAATTTCCTGAAAGTAAATAGAATCGCCATAAGGTGAACTTATATTTTCTTTTATATAATACGATTTTAGAAAACTTGCAGCAAGTTTCTGGCCTTTTTCCCCTGTGGCACGACCTTCGAATTCGTTAGACGAAAATGTGTATAGATGAGTACTCAACTCATTTGCTGTAATGGTGTTTGCGTAATGTGTAACGCGTGTACTGTCACTTAAATGAATGCCATCTTTAATGTCTTGAATTTTTGTACTGTACTTTGTGGTAGCACAGGAGCCTACTAAAGCAAAAGCAGATAAGACACAAAAAATTTTCATTCCGTTAATTATTTAAGGATCAAATATATTCAAAAAAAACACAATGCATCTTACTCTTCAATATTTATATCGTCAAGCTCTAAATCCTCAATTTCCAAACCTTCAAGTTCTTCGATGGCATCTTTTTCTGATGCTTCTTCTTTTTCCTGTAATGTTGCATCAATACTAACTTCGGAAGTACTATAAACCGACTTATAGGTTGTGATGGACAATGCAATAATGGTTAACAGAAAAATAAATTGAATTGTTTTTTTTGCTTGCCGATTTGCTTTAGAAAAATAAAAGGCAACTAGCCCAAAAATTAATGCAGATATCGCAGGAATAAATGCCAAGTTCGACACGGGTAAAACGGATAAGATTACTGCTATAACGGCAGCGATGACACCCAAAACGATAAATAATGACCTCATAATATGTTTAGTTTTTTAAGCCAGTAGCCGATTTGATTTTTAATTCGCCGTTACCAACGGCAATTTTAAATTTGGCGTATACGGGTATTTTATTTTCATCGGCAGTTAGCCATAGTAAATTATTGTTTTCGCCTTTTAAAACGTCAGTTTTACTGGCACTGATAGCTAATTTATAACATGCTTTCTTCCCAATGTTCGTGTCAATGGTTTCCTTGCCCAATAGTGTTATTTTAGCAATAACTTCTTCACGATCAAAAACTACGATAAAAGTTTTACTCTGGCCGTTGGTCATGCCCTTAAAATTTAATGTTCTTATGTTGTATAGGCTAGATACAATATCTTTTGTCCCAGATTGGATGCTTATGTTTTTTTCCTCATCCCAAGTACCGTCACCTTTCTTTTTTTTGGTTTGAAGCGTTTTGACCGTATTGTTTTTATGGTTATAGGTGTACTTCATGGACTTGGAGTAACTGCCTTCGTTTATGTCACGTTTGTATAAATAGGGCATTAGAGTTGATGGATTCACATAGCTCTCATAGAGGTCTCTTATTTTAAAAAAACCATCCCATTTGCTATAGGTTGCTGCTGTGCATTTCAGTCTTAAAAGTGTTGCTTTAGAGGTTTTGACTTCGCTTGTTTCCATACTAACTTGAGCCAGATCGGTAAGCATTCCAGAAATATTGTATGAGGCTATAAACATAAGCTTTTCGCCTGTTGCTATTGCATTGTTTTGACTATTAACAAATTGCATAAACATAAAGAGAAAGCTAAAAAAGAGATGCTTCATAAAAATAGATTTGTAGATTATAACGTATTTATTTGAATTTATTGTGCCGAAAATACGATGCTTTTTTTTAGGATGCTAATAAATATAATTCTTAAAATTCTATTCGTTTATTCCATGTTTCGAAACTGACATTTATCATAGTTTTTTCAAAATCTACCGATTAAATTTAGCAGGTATTTTAATCATAATGATTTCCGCCTGTGCGGAAATGAATTAATAATAATTTGATGAAGACAATATTGTTCCTTACCGATTTTTCGAAGAACTCAATTAATGCGATTGATTATGCCATGCAACTGTTTGATAACGAATCCTGTGAGTTTTATGTGCTCAATGTGCAAAAGGCATCGGCCTTTATTTCTGATGATTTAATGACCATGTCATCTTCGGCAACCATATATCAAACCGTAATTGATGCTGCAAAAAAATCGATTACAAATCTAATTGCTAGTGTTGAAACCAAATATAAAAACAAAAATCATAGCTTTCATTGTATAGTAGATTACGATAATTTTATTGATGCCATAAACCAGATATGTAAGGCAAAAAACATCGATTTAGTTGTAATGGGAACCAAAGGCGCTTCTGGTTTAGAGAAAGTAATTTTTGGCAGTAATACCGTTCGCGTGATGCAGCGTTGTTCGGCTCCTGTATTGGCTATTCCTAACGAATGTAAGTTTGTTGGCATGGATAAAATCGTGTTTTCTTCAAACTATTTAACTTTATATAATTTGGAAGAGTTATTGCCATTGGTCGATATTGTTAATTTACACAATTCTAAAATTGATGTGCTGCATCTTGCAGATGAAGACCACCTATCACAAGATCAACAGAACAACAGGGCTTTTTTAGATTTATGTTTTGGTAAACTGACACAGGAATTTATTGATTTGGAGAGTAAAGATATTTTTAAGACCGTGCAAGACTATATTAATGCCAATGATATAAAAATGCTCGCCATGATGAGCAGAAAGCATTCTTTTTTAGAACGTTTATTTGAAACCCATCAAGTAGAAACCTTTGCGTTTAACATTAAAATACCGTTTTTAGTGATGGAAAATTCTGGGAAACTTTACGATAAACCAACTAAATAAATACTGTTGTTTTCAAGATAAAACCTGTTTGAAAGAACCAGAAATTAGTCAAGCCTTGCGTTTAATTTTTATTTTATAATATTTTTCGTACTTTTATTGCATAGCAAGTAAAAACCTACACCAATTACTTTTCCCTAAGTAAGATTTAATCCTCATTTCGTTTAGATTAGTTTATTATATCTGATAATCAGATAAGGCGTAAGGCCTAATATATTTAACCAACAAAAACCAATTTAAAATGAAAAAAAGTGTATTAATTTTTGCCATGATGTTCACGATTATCATGTATTCCCAAAAGAAAAAAAATGGAACTATTTACAAAGAGCATCCTGCTATTGAAGTTGTGGAAGCCATGATGCAAGCTAGGGTAGCGGGAGATGCCGATAAGGTAGCTAGTTATTTGACAGATGATTTTAAATCATTTCAAGGCACAAGTACTAACAAAGATGCCAAAGGCACCGACAAAGAGAATTTTTTAAAAGGTGTTAAAAGGTTTAAAGAGAATTTTGCCTATGCTAGCTTAGAGCGTTCGTCTGGTGCTTACCCAGATGCATTAGAATATAAGGATGATGAAGATGGTCTTTGGGTTCAAACTTGGGATCATTTTAAAGCTGTACATAATAAAACAGGTGTGAAAGTAGATATGCCAATACATAGTTTGTATACATTGACAGATGATAATAAGATTAAAACTATGATTACCTACGATAATGATTTGCCTTGGGCCGAAATGAGACGTGGTTATGCAACAAGAAGCAATGGTACGTTATATGATCAGCATGAAAATATTAATAAGGTAAGACGCATGGTGGCAGCCATTGAGAATGGAGATGTTGAGAAAGGATTTAGTTATTTTACCGACGATGCTACTTTTAGTAATTTAGATATGCCTCGTGGTGAAACTAACACCCTAGCAGAAGAAAAAGAAGGTTTAAAAAAAATGTTAGAGAATTGGACCTTTGAAAGTATTGATGTTAGAGGTTATCCAGATTATTTGGAATATGAAAGAAGTGGGAAAGTTGTACAATCCTGGTGGACTGCTAGAATGACAAGAAAATCTGATGGTAAAAAAATCGAGTTACCATTAATGTTTATACATGATTTTAATGATGACGGCATGATAGTAAATGAAAGCGGTTATTATACTACACAAGCAATGAAAGATTAAGCTCATAGTGCATAATAGTAAAAAACCCGCAACGAAAGTTGTGGGTTTTTTGTTGCGGAGAAAGAGAGATTCTCTATACACCTATTTCTAAAATCTAACAGACAGTTGTTTAAGTGTTTGCAAACAAATTAAAATTGAAATATTAGTTGTTTTTATATAGTTTGTACACTATTTTTAGTTCTTTATCGGTCAATTAATTCTTAAATTTTGACAATTAACTTTAGTGTTTTTAATTAGTATAACACAGGAAAATTGTGTTCGTATATGTGCGCCAAAGCTATTTTGGCAATCTACCCAAGATTTTATTTTATACTTTCTATTATCTAATTTTGTGATGTGATTATTTTTTTCAAACATATTAGGGAATTCAGCCGTGCTAGGTGCTTTTAATCTTTTCTTTACAAATTTTTCAGCATAACTATACGCTAAAAAATATTCATTATTAGTAGTTTCACTAATAGAATTAAATACTGACATGATATTAAAAACGATTAAAACAATAGCTATGAGTGTAACAGAACCAGTAAATATGAATATTTTATCCACGTTTTTCATGCTGGTATTTTTATAACCACATTTAGTACAGTTTTCTTCTTTCTTGTCGTAATATTTCCTGCAACTACTACATTTTATATCTGCCATAAAATTAAATTTTAAATCAAAATTGAGTATTTATTTTTTGTACGCATAAGTGTCTAAATTTAAAAAAAGAGAACACTTTTGCTTAAGTATCCTCTTTAGTTTGTTATTTAATTTTGCTAACCTCTAACGGTACAAACATAATAAACCTATTTTATTTATTAGTAAGGCTAGTCCTTATAGATTGTAAGGACTAGGCTTCACTAATTTTAAACCACCTTTCATAATATTAACGTGTTAATTATTATAAGCTGAATTGCATTGTTGTAGGATATTTTATGATGTAATTGTTGGGTTTTCGTTGTTTTTGACGAACGGTAATTTAAACCGATGTAGATTTTATAATATTGTAAAAATTATGGTTTTCCCACAGCAAGATTTTTTTATCTATGCATTTGAGGAGTATAATTGCTAAAGCAATTGGGCTAATTCTCCCAAGAAGCTAATTTAATTAACCGAACGATTTATGTTTATAACTCGTTTAACAAAACGTTTTTAATCTAAAGATAGAATTCTTTTGAAGTAAGCCGTACCAGATGCAACAGAACCTTAATACTGAATTATATTAATAATTTATACAATGTTAGACAAGCTAAACAAAATTTACTTAATTGTAAGTATACCCTATACCTATAGCACTTGATACTACTCCGTGTTTACCCCCTCTATGAAAACTTCTACTATTTTGGTGCACAAGTAATACCGTATGATAGCCTTT
>CAXMOQ010000053.1:0-14970 GCA_964195015.1 uncultured Flavobacteriaceae bacterium
CACCGTTTGGAGATAAGAAGATATAGTCATTCACCTTGTTATAGAATGTATTTGCAAACACTTCAAGATGTTCATTTTTGAATTCAATGGCGAGATCCACTTGAAGGTTTTGTTCATTATCCAAATTTGGGTTTCCAATTTCATAGCGATTGGTACCTTCATGAATACCATTGGAGGTTAGCTCGGCTAAATTAGGTGCTCTAAATCCTGAAGCCAGATTTAATCTTGCGGTAGTCTTTTCGGCTACATTGGTTTTTATTCCAAGAGCACCATTAAAACTGTTGAAGGTTTTGTCTAAAGTTGTGTTTACATGAATGTTACGATTATCAAATCGTGCGCCCAATTGTACATCGGCTTTGTTAAAATGAATATGTGATGTTGCTAATATGCCAAAATCATTGGTTCTGGCATCTGGAATTAATTGTTCTTCGCCATAATTTGTGTTGGTTTGATCCATACCTTGAACACCAACAATGGTTTCAAATTTCCCAATTTTTGGAAGGATGTATTTTACATCGTAATTAAAGGTTTTTAACTTCATGTGAAGCGCAGGAATTTGCTTTTCTTCAAACTCTTCTCGGTTATTATAGGTAAACCCAAGATTGACGTTTAATCGTGATTTTTCAAAAAACAGCGTTGATTGCGAGCTAAAAATATGATTGGTAATATCTTGAAATGGCAGCAATGGGGGTTTACTGGTTGATTGTTCTCCAATGTCTTCCGGAATACCGAATTTAGAATGGTTTATATTGTATCTAAAGGCTGTTTTAAAATTTGAAATTTGATACCCAATGCCTGTTTTAAAATCTTCTTCTTTAAATCGCGTATTGGTAACGCGGTAATTTTTAGTCTTATAATCGGCATGCTTGGTAATGCTTCCTCTAAATAAAAACTTAAAATTTTCGCCGGACAGTTTGTATCCGGCATTTGTATTAAAGCCCTGTGTACTTGAAAAATAATTGGCATTTACATCGCCAGCATGCGTATTGGATTGTGCAAAACGTTCTGGATTAATGTACAAAACACCACCGAGTGCATCGCTACCATAGAGCAGGGAAGCAGGACCTTTTATAACTTCAACGCTTTCAATGCCAGCATCATTAATACCAAGACCATGTTCGTCGCCAAACTGCTGGTTTTCTAATCGGATGCCTTGCGTGTACACTAACACACGGTTTGAGCTTAAACCTCTAATCACGGGTTTACCAATGCTTAATCCAGTAGAAATACTTTCGACGCCTGCGATATTTGTAATGCCATCGGCAAGTGTTATGGCGCCGCTTGCTTTTAGGTCTTTAATGCTTTCTTTTTCTACCTTCATCACATTTTCACTTTGCAGTTTATGAAACGGTGTGGAGATTATTATTTCTTCCATCTCAATGGCAGTAGGTGTTAACGAGATTTGTAAACGCTCAAGCGTTGGTATGCTGATGGTTTGTGAAATGGTTTCGTATCCTATACTAGAAAAAATAATTTTATAGTTTCCGGGAGGGATATTTTTAAGCATGAATGCTCCGTTTTCGTCCGAAATTGTTCCTTTTTCTAACTGAGGAAGATAAACATTGACAAAGGGTAATACCGTATTTGTTTGACTGTCTTTTAGAATGCCTTCGATGGTATTTTGAGAATATATAGTTGTGATTGCCAATAATAGCAACACATTTAAAATTGATTTCATTTAGAGTAATTTAATAGTAAGGAAATACTGAATGTTATCAGTGTTGATTGTCTATTAAATTAGTTGTGGTGGGCCACGAAGCGAATAGGGTAAAGGGCAAAAACCATTAATAAAATGATAATTGGAAGGTGTTATTTTTAAATAGTTTTTAGCTGAAAAAATATCAACCTTAAAAAAAGAGTATGTAAATTGCTTATTGAGTTTAAACTTGTAAAACTCACAGTCTAAATCTAAATTGTGAAAGTGCGCTTTTTGCTCACCAAGGCAGACCTCGTGTTTATGGTTTTCGAAGACATGAGCAAACTTTACAACAGAAGGCGTAAGCACTGAAAGCAATACTACTAATGCAGTAATTTTAAAAGCCGTATGGTATTGCAAGCTTTTCAAATTAGTTAATCTACAAAGCGTTTTAATCCGAAGCGGCGCAGCATCTTTTTCTCAAAATTCCAGAAGAATTTAAATTGTCCAAAAACCCAGCCAAAAAACACGAGTAAAATCTGATACATGACGAATAAGATCAGGATACGAAACGTCCAATAGCCAAAGGAAGAAAACGATTCTGGCGTTATACTAAAGTAGTTTAAAATAGGTTTTCCTATGTAAGACGCCAAAGAGCCTGTAACCGAAAACACAATTAAAATTATCACGATTTGCCAATTCGACGATATGCCCCAACGTTCTTTTAGTTTGTTCATTAAAAAAAATTATGCTGCAAAAGTAAAAAAAGTATTTTAAATTCTGGGAATAGAGCCTCCTAATCGTTGGTTATATTTTTGTTGAAAATAAACAAAGTAGTTGTAAAGTTTATAATTAACCTCGTAACCATAATCTGTGCCTTGCTGATAATCTATTTGCATTTCATATAGGCTAGGATTATAGCGACTAGGTTGTAATACACGACTATTCCATTCTGAAACATAAAATATATTTTTAATCTCTAAATAGGATTGCGAATAAAAGCCTTCTGGTTTTGCGGTACTACGAAGCCAGAAATCAAAACCAATTTCGATAATAAGGATTTCATATTCCAGTGCTTCGTTTGCAATTCTTATGGTGTCGTTTTCGGCAATGTTTACTTCATCTTGATTCGTGCTAGTGCTTATGGTTTTAGACGTATTACAACCAATGAGCAAACCAGAAACTAAAAGGATATGTATAAGTTTTTTCATTACTAAACGTTTTAGTTTAAAAATACAAAAAGTTCGGCATAACACATTGTAATTAAGCGATTTTAACAGAAGATTGTAATAATTAAGGGTGAGAAAAAGAGTTTTTGAAAAGTTAGTTTCTCTGTCTGTTCGAGTGCAGTCGAGAACTTTATGACACTCAAATTCAATAGGTTTCGACTGCACTCAACCTGACAAAACATGTCGTTTTCTGCTTTTAAGACCGCCTTTTTTAATCGAAATTATTTATTGCTTATAAGATGCTTATTATTTGAGACGCTAACTCGGTGCCAATTCTATCTTGTGCTTCATTGGTCGCGGCACCAGTATGTGGCGTTAATGACAAGGCAGGATTCATTAGTAATTGAATTTCTGGTTTTGGTTCTTTTTCAAAAACATCTAAAGCCGCTCTGGCTACTTTTCCATTATTAATAGCGTTAATAAGTGCCACTTCATCAATAACACCGCCACGCGCAGCATTAACCAAAATAACACCATCCTTCATAAGATTAAATTCAGGTTCGCCTATAACATAATCTTTTTGTGCTGGCACATGCAGTGTTATAAAGTCCGATTGTTTTAAAACCTCGTCTTTGGATATGGTTTCAATTTCAAAATTTAATTTTTGACCATCAAAAAAATCCAATTCAAGTCCTGCCTTTTCGATAAATGGATCGTAAGCAATAACGTTCATGCCTGCGCCTATAGCAACTTTAGCAGTGGCTTGACCAATACGTCCAAAACCAAAGACACCTAATGTTTTTCCTTTAAGTTCGGTGCCTTTAGCATAGGCCTTTTTTAAATCCTTAAATCTGGTATCGCCATCTAAAGGCATATCTCTATTCGCATTATGTAAAAAGCGCGCTAAGCCATATAAATGTGCAAATACCAATTCGGCAACCGAATGTGAAGATGCAGCCGGTGTATTAATAACATGAATACCTTTTTTACGAGCGTATTCTACATCAATATTATCCATACCAACACCACCACGACCAATAATTTTTAAACTTGGACAGGCATCAATAACCTCTTTACGAACCGTCGTTGCGCTTCTAACCAGAATAACATCTATATTATTTTCGTTAATGTAGTTTGCTAATTGTTCTTGTGCTACAGTGGTTGTAATAACCTCAATCCCTGCTTTTTCAAGTTCATCGATTCCACTTTGTGAAACCCCATCGTTTGCTAATACTTTCATGAAAAATTTTATTTTTCATTTCCGCGGAAGCGGAAATCTTATTAATGTTTGTTTTTATTTTGATGTAATTCTGCGTATAAGAGAATCATTTTAAGTTAATAGTTGTAATAAAATACTGCCTACTGCAACTGAAAACTGCTAACTCCTTTACGCTTTCGCTTCTAATTCACTCATAACTTCTACCAATGCCTTAACACTATCAAGGGGCATGGCATTATACATAGATGCTCTGTAACCTCCAACACTTCTATGGCCATTAAGCCCGCTAATGCCGGCTTCTTTTAACATGGTATCAAAAGTTTCCTTTAAATTATCATCTGCCATGGTAAATGTGGCATTCATGAAAGAACGATCCTCTTTGGTTGAAAAACCTTTAAACAGCGGATTGAGATCAATTTCAGAATACATTAAGCGTGATTTTTTATCGTTTTCTTTTTCAATTCCTGCAATACCACCAAGATTCTTAAGCCATTCCAGAGTCAGCATAGATACATACACGGCAAAAACAGGAGGTGTATTAAACATACTGCTATTGCTAATAAGTGTTTTGTAATCCATTATTGATGGAATTTTACGAGACACTTTTCCTAAAATATCTTCTTTTACAACCACAAGCGTTGTACCAGCTGGTCCCATATTTTTTTGAGCTCCGGCATAAATTAAATCGAATTTCGAAAAATCTAATGTTCGAGAAAAAATATCGCTACTCATATCACAAACCAATGGAATAGAGCATTCTGGAAACGCTTTCATTTGCGTTCCGAAAATGGTGTTATTAGAAGTGCAATGAAAATAATCATAATCTGAAGGGATATCATATCCTTTTGGGATATAATTATAGTTTGCACTTTTTGATGATGCTACTTCATAAATATCGTCATAAATTTTAGCTTCTTTAATAGCTTTAGCACTCCAAGATCCAGTATTTAAATAACCAGCTCTTTTTTCAAGTAGATTTAAGGCTACCATTAAAAACTGTGTACTCGCACCACCCTGTAAAAACAAAACTTTGTAACCTTTGCCTTCCAAGCCAAGAAGCTCTAAAGCTAATGCCCTTGCTTTTTCCATAACATCGACAAAGGGTTTGCTACGGTGTGAAATTTCTAGTATTGAAAGATTGTCATTATTAAAATTGATAACCGCTTCTGAAGCCTTTTGCATTACCTCTTGCGGTAATATACTAGGACCAGCACTAAAATTATGTATCTTCATTAAAATTTATTTTTTGTTTCCGAATGATCGGAAATCTATTCAATTAACAAGTTGCAAAGTTGCTAATTAATTACTTATTATGTGTTATTAAAATGATAATTTTTAAGCTATAATTTTGTCAAAAACTCAATAGTATCAACATCATCTGCATAGTCCCAAAGCTGAGGATTTTGTGTTTGTCCAAATTTAATTTCTGATGGTATAAAGTCTTCCGAAACAACACATTGAATACGATCCTTGTCCGACTTCAGTTTTACTTTTAATTGTTCTGGAGATTCATAATACTCATAAAACACAGTAGCAATAGGTGAAGCGTAGCTTTCATCTTCTTTAATCATTAAAAAGCCATTTTCCAACATATCAAATTCGCTCATTAAATACACCGCCTTATTGTAATCGTAATTATTGGCATATTTGGCCAGATTGATTATAGGATTCCAATTGTACATGGCTTTAAAGAACTGTTCAAAATCGTAATTTTTAGGAACGAATAGTTTTGACACATTTCGGCATCCTAAACCATAATATCTAAAGATGTCTTCTGAAAGATTCTTAAGCTCATCTTCTGTTTCTTTTCCGGTTAATACTGCAACCGAATTTCTGTTCTTTCTAATAATTGATGGCTTTCCTTTAAAATAGTATTCAAAATAGCGTGCCGTATTATCACTTCCTGTTGCAATCACGGCATCAAAGTTTTCAAGTTTGTTTTCAGTGAATACAATTTTACCTTTAAACCCAGGCTCTACAAACTCCAGATATTTTGCCAAAAAGGGTAGAAGGTGTTTATCGTTAGACGACTGTTTAACCAGAACGCTGTGCCCACTTATTAGAACAGAAATAAAATCATGAAACCCAACCAACGGAATGTTGCCAGCCATGATTATGGCAATAGTTTGAGTTTTGTTAGTATTAAAGTTATACTTATCGGTCCATTCGTTAACAGTACTATTATTAAGAATATTACACCATCCATTTAAAGCATAAGCAATATTTTCTTTAGTAAACCAACCATTATGTTCCTGTGCCAGTTTTAACTGATGCTTAAACCCATCAAGGAATAATTCGTTATGTGCGATATGATCTTTTTTTTCAATATCTTCATTAGCGAATTGACTTAAAAAATCTCCTAATTTTACGAAAGCATTAATTCTTTGCCGTAAATTCATACTTTGCTTGCTTATTAATGGTTTTGGTTTTATTTTTGCAACTGCAAATTTAAGCAATCTAAAAGAGAAAATACGCTATGGCAATTATTATAACAGACGAATGTATAAATTGCGGTGCCTGTGAACCAGAATGTCCTAATACTGCCATTTATGAAGGTGCTGATGATTGGAAATATAATGATGGCACAAGCCTTAAAGGTGATGTTGTGCTGCCTAATGGAAAGAACGTGAATGCAGAAGAGACACAAGAACCTGTAAGTGATGAAATTTACTATATAGTACCAGATAAATGTACAGAATGTAAAGGGTTTCATGACGAACCACAATGTGCAGCAGTATGCCCTGTGGATTGTTGTGTTCCGGATGAAGACGTTGTAGAAACCGAGGAAGTGCTTTTAGGAAAGCAACGCTTTATGCATCCTGAAGATTAAATATTCAAAATATTATAATAAAAAACCGAGCAAGTTGCTCGGTTTTTTTATGAATGTAAATATTTGAAATTAGAATTTGTAATTTAGTTTTGCATAATAGTATGCGCCACCAAAGCCCATTTGTACTGAATCCCAGTAACCACCGGCTTCGGTCCAATCGTCTTGTTGATTTGGATAGACATTAAACAAGTTGTTGCTTCCAACATTTAACTTTAAACTCTCAGATAATCGAAATCCTAAATTTAAATCTGTTACCATTTTTGATCCGTAGGTATCGGTTGCAGCTGTAATAAGCTGATCGAAACCTCCATAATCTGCCGGATCTTCAAATACCTGAAAATCCAGTAATTTTACTTCGCTAAAACGTGTAAACGTTAAGCCAGCATCAAACCAATTTTTGTGGTAATTTAAATTTAAGCTCATTTTGCTATCAGGAGCCGAAGCTAATAAAAATGCTTTGTCTCGTTCGCCAAAGAACGTTTGTTCATCCAAACTACCATTTAACACTTTATCGATTTTCATATCATTAAAGTTTCCAAGGAAGGTAGCTCCAAAGGAACTGTCATCTCCTAAACGCTTATTCCAAGATAAAATCACATCTAAACCAGTGGTTTTAGTATCTGCACCATTAGCAAAGAATTGAGCAGAATCTACATTTGGTATACCTGGTGCCGGAAAATTACCAGTTAGCACAATCCTGTCATCAACTTTAATATAATAGCCATCAATTGTAGCAGTGAAATTGCCAAATTTAGCTGTAAATCCTAATGCTGCATTAAGCGCTTTTTCCTCTTGCAAAGGGCCAATTCCGAAGGAAGTGGTTACGGGGCTATTGTTTGGAGATAAAAGCTGATCGCTGGCAACACCACCAATAAAGTTTGTAAATCGTAAGTTGTAATAAATCTGTGCCAATGAAGGTGCTCTAAATCCTGTACTCAAAGAACCGCGAATATTTATATTGTCTGAAGCTTTTAAACGCGCAGCTAATTTCGCATTTATGGTACTGCCAAAATCGCTATAATCTTCGAAACGCGCGGCAGCACTTAATAAGAATTTCTCTGATAAATCAAATTCGGCATCTGCGTAAAGCGATAAGTTACTTCGGCTTCGGTCTACTTCATTTGCTGGGCCATATCCAGGAAAGCCTTGAGAGCCTCCAGGTTTAAGTTCGCCAGTTATTGGGTCGGTAGGTTGCACTTGTGATCCAGGATCTGTAATAGGTAAACCATTTACGTCATAAGTCGCATAAGAGCCTTCTTCACCTGCAAAAATCATAAAGTTTTCGGTTCTATATTCAACACCGAAAGCTAAATTCATGCCACTTAATACATCGTCATAATATTTTGAAAAATCAAAATTCACGGTGTTTTGGCTTAAACTATGACCCCCGGCATCAAAATCGGTTGGAGAAGTCTCTTCCAAAGATGCGTTAAGGGTTCCTTTAATATAATAATGGAAGTTATTTTTCCCATACGTATTACTAATATCAATTTTCCAACCACTTTCGGTTTCTGTTCTTATACCAGCGGAAACGGAGTTATCAGTAATAATGGACGTTATTCTGGGTGTAAAACCATCAGGATATATACTTACAACATTACGTTCAGTCGGATTATTTCGAGTAAAAGCAAACGCATCAGTGTCTCTATAATTTCTACCTCCGAAGGCATAAATTTCAGTTTTATCTGAAACAGGAATCGATAAATTTCCAAAGAAATTAAACCCGTTTATTGCGGCTTCACCAAATCCTTTTCTAAAATCGAATGCAGGGCGTAATGTTTTGTTCTTGCCAATATATTCTGTTGTAAAATTAGCAAAACCTTCATCACCAATTTTAAAACCATAATTTGCTGTTACTTTAACCGAACCACCATCAAAGTTTTTGTCTTTTCCTATAGCATTACCGTCTTTTTCAGTATCGAGTCTATAGCCATCCGTATTCCACGCGCCGTACTCTCCAAAAGCACTGGTATCAACATCGGCATTAGTACTATATGCGCCATAACTTACACTTCCTGATAATTCATCGGTATTATCTCTTAAAACAAGATTAATGACACCGGCTATAGCATCAGAACCATATTGAGCAGAAGCACCATCGCGAAGTATTTCAATTCTTTTAATGGACGAAGCAGGAATAGCATTAAGGTCGGTTCCAGTATTTCCACGACCACGCGTACCAAAAATGTTTATTAATGACGATTGATGTCTACGCTTTCCGTTAATTAGAACCAACGTTTGATCTGGTCCCATACCACGTAAAGAGGCAGGATCTACATGATCGGCACCATCTGAACCTGATTGTTTGTTTGCATTAAATGAAGGCGCAGCATACTGTAACATTTCATTAATCTCTATCTTACCAGCTTGCGTGGTAACTTCTTGAACATCTATCACATCTATCGCTACAGCACTATCAACCGCAGTTCGTTTAGGACTCCGAGAACCAACTAAAATAATTTCATCTAAACTAACGCCTTCTTGTAAAGTTGCATTAATTGTGGCTTGATTGTTTACGGCAACTTCAGTGGTATCGTAACCAACATAACTAAACGTTAAGGTTGCGTTTCCATCTACAGAAATAGTATAATGGCCATCAAAATCGGTAATAACACCGTTTGTTGTGCCTTTTTCCAAGATATTCACTCCAGCAAGCGGGACACCTGAATTATCTGAAATTGTTCCTGTTACATTTTGTTGGGCAAATGAAAAAGTAATGCTACATAGACATAGCATGAGCGTGTATAAATTTTTCATATTGATTAGTTTTAGGATTAATATATCCTAAATATAAGTAAAATAAGTTTGTTTGTTAAAAAAAACTGTTGTTTGGAGTGCTATAAAATTTGAATTATTCGGAGCTGCTAAACTGTTTCATTTCTTCTAATGGTTCTAAAACCTCATTATTTTCCCAGATGGTGGCATCGTATTTTTTTAGAAGCTCGTAGGGAATTTCATCTTCTTCTTTAGTCGTGTTAAAACTATCGGCGTTAATATCTTGATTTTTGGTAAGCAAGACTTCTTTTTTATTACGCATATTGCCTTCAATAATAAAGTTGAAAGAGACTTTGTATTTGTGACCACTATTTTCAATAAATTTTATGGGTCTGTTCACATAAAAATAGCTTCCGGATTCCTCGTTAATGTAATAGGGCTGATATATGTTTTTATCGTTTTTCTTAAAAATTATGGTTCCTTTTTTTAGGTTTTCGACATATTTAACGCCAATTAACAATTTCAAATTAAACTTTGAACCTCGCCTGCCTTGAGCATAAGCATAATCTGCTTTTAAAACAGCATAGGTCTCATCAGAGATATAGAGTTTTCCTGTAAATTTTGCTTTGGATTTCCTAGGCTTAAACGTGATAATATAAACAAGTTCGTTGTTGTAATAGGTCACATTTTCAAAGGTGTATTTGTATAAATCACGATTCAAAATTTTGCTCAGAAATGATTCGTCGTAAAACTGGGAATCTTTTAATAATCCTTGAGAACTGTCCTTTAAATATGAAATGGGATATTTATTGATAGAATCTCTATTTTTAAATTCCTGCTCCACTTGCTTTAACGATAGAGAATCTTCTATTTTAAATAATCCGGATTTAATCTTATAAGATTTTGTTTTATCTAAATACTCAAGTATGATGTTTTGAGATTTTTTCTGAATACTCTCAATCGAGAAATCCTTACTTGCATCGATAAGTTTGGTAGCTTTATCAACTGTTAATTTTGCACTGTCTTTATCCCTAACATGCAAGTCTCCCATAAAATCGGTAAACTCGACCAATCTATTATTCATAATGACATTGGTTAAGGAATCTAAACTGTTGTTTGCATTAGTAAGTTGTGATTTTTTTACATGGGATGCTTTTTCTATTTCAAAATCGAGAGACTTAAAATCTACGTATGCAGACTCTCGGTAAAAAATATTGTGCTTAATCAGATTTGTTAAATAATTGACCTTTAAGTTAAGATTTGCATTTGCAATAATAGCATCGGCATTAGGGATTGTACTGCTTAAGTAAACTTCGTCTAACTGATTAATAGCTTCATCTAAATTTATAATAAAATTGTTTTTGGCAATGTCTTGTGTCGATAGTGTTTTGCTGGCGTAACCTAGACATGAAATGGTAAGATTAACTTTAGTGTTATTTTCTAAATGAAGCGTAAAAACGCCTTCTTCATTCGAAATTACACCCGTATTTTTGTCCAACTGAATAGCAGCAAATGGAATAGGAGCGTTTGTATTCTTGTCTATAATTCTTGCCGTAAAATTTTGAGAAATCAATAAGTTGCAACTAAATAAAAGTGTAAGAAACAAAAATAATGTCTTGTACATAGATGTTGAGATATATAAAGTTGACGAATATCGACTAGAATTGTTACTCATTTTTTAAACGAATATATAGTTTGCTTTTAACTTAGAACTTATTTAAACTTTTTTGTTTGCGAGCCAAAAGTCTGGCTTTTGCGGTGTAATAAAGGCTTTTTTATTTATCATAGCATCGTTACCTTACCTAAAAAAGACAAAATTAGGGCGTAAAATGTAAAATTTGTAGGTAAAATAAAAAGTTTAAATGAGTTGGTTATATAACGTATTGAAATAATTATCTTTGCACTCGCGAAAAAAAAACAGATTCCCATCTTCATGGGAATGAAAAATAAATTTTCAATGCAGGAATTGTAGGATTACCGAACGTAGGAAAATCGACTCTATTTAATTGTTTATCTAATGCCAAAGCGCAGAGTGCAAACTTTCCGTTTTGTACCATAGAACCAAATATTGGGGTGGTTAACGTGCCAGATTCAAGAATGGAAATGTTGGAAAAGTTAGTAAATCCTATACGTGTTCAACCCGCTACTGTTGACATTGTTGATATTGCCGGACTTGTTAAAGGTGCTAGTAAAGGTGAAGGCTTAGGAAATCAGTTTTTAGCAAATATTAGAGAGACGGATGCTATTCTGCATGTGTTGCGTTGTTTTGATAATGATAATATTGTACATGTTGATGGGAATGTAGACCCGATTCGCGATAAGGAAACCATCGATATGGAATTGCAACTTAAGGATCTTGAAACCGCTGATAAAAAACTCGACAAAGTAAAGCGTGCTGCTAAAACAGGCAATAAAGAAGCCCAAAAGGAAGAAGCGGTTCTCTTAAAAATTAAGGCGCAATTGGAAGCTGGCATTTCGGTTAGAGCTATCGAATTTAGCGAAGACGATTATAACGATTATGTAAAGCCATCACAATTTATTACCGATAAGCCGGTCATGTATGTTTGTAATGTTGACGAAGCATCGGCAGTTTCAGGTAATGCATACGTAGAGAAAGTCAAAGAAACAGTAAAGGATGAAAAAGCCGAAGTTTTAGTTTTAGCCGTTGGTACTGAAGCCGATATAAATGAGTTAGACGATTACGAAGAACGCCAGATGTTCTTACAAGATATTGGTCTTGACGAACCGGGATCTTCAAAATTAATTCGAGCGGCTTATAAATTATTAAATCAGCAAACTTATTTTACAGCAGGTGTCAAGGAAGTGAGAGCCTGGACGATAGATGTTGGAGCAACAGCACCCCAATCGGCAGGAGTTATCCATACCGATTTTGAGAAAGGCTTTATTAGAGCCGAAGTTATTAGTTATAACGATTATGTCGCTTTTGGAAGTGAGACCAAAGTAAAAGAAGCTGGAAAAATGCGTGTTGAAGGCAAGAATTATGTAGTTAATGATGGCGATGTCATGCATTTTTTGTTTAATGTTTAGTTTGTAGAACAAAGACTGCTTCGTTTTTTAGAATAAAGAATAAAGATCAGACCTGTAAGGTTATCAAAACCTGACAGGTCTTTTTTAACTGCACAACTGTGACTGAACACTGCGTACTGAATACTGCTAACTTATTAAAGAACATTGTTAATTACTTTAATCTATTGAGGTTTCATTTTTTCAACCGAAATACTATATTAGCGTCTTATCATTTTTTTACGTTTCTATGTCTCAAGACACCAACTATACCGAAGATAATATACGCTCGCTCGACTGGAAAGAACATATCCGCATGCGTCCGGGAATGTATATTGGCAAACTTGGTGATGGCTCGTCACCAGACGATGGTATTTATATTCTTATAAAAGAGGTTCTTGACAACTCGATTGATGAGTATGTTATGGGCGCTGGTAAAACCATCGAGATTTCCATTCAAGGAAATAAAGTGATCGTTCGTGATTATGGACGAGGCATTCCTTTGGGCAAGGTAGTCGATGTGGTTTCTAAAATGAATACTGGTGGAAAATATGATTCCAAAGCCTTTAAAAAATCCGTTGGCCTAAATGGTGTAGGCACCAAAGCGGTTAATGCGCTTTCATCTTTTTTTAGAGTTGAATCGACCCGTGATGGTAAATCGGCTTCAGCGGAGTTTGAACAAGGCAACCTGACACATCAAGATTTATTAGATGATACTTCGCGCAGAAAAGGCACAAAGGTATCATTCATTCCGGATGAAGGTGTTTTCAAACATTATAAGTACAGAAACGAGTATGTAGAGCGTATGCTCAAGAACTATGTCTATCTCAATACGGGATTGACCATCATATTCAATGGCGAAAAATTTTACAGCGAAAATGGCCTAAAAGATTTATTGCAAGAAAACATCAATGAATCAGATACGGTTTATCCAATTATTCACTTAAAGGGAGACGATATTGAAGTTGCCATAACCCATAGTAAAACCCAGTATAGCGAAGAGTATCATTCGTTTGTAAACGGACAAAACACTACCCAAGGCGGAACACATTTAGCAGCTTTTAGAGAAGCGTTGGTAAAAACAATTCGTGAGTTTTACGGAAAAAATTACGAAGCTTCGGATATTCGTAAATCCATTGTTTCAGCAGTATCTATTAAGGTTATGGAGCCTGTTTTCGAGAGTCAGACCAAAACAAAATTAGGGTCTGCAGAAATGGGCGGAGGCTTGCCAACAGTAAGAACGTTTATTAATGATTTTTTAAAAACCTATCTCGATAATTATTTACACAAAAACCCGGATACTGCCGAAAAAATCCAACGTAAAATCCTTCAGGCAGAGCGCGAACGTAAAGAACTTTCAGGGATTAGAAAGTTAGCCAAAGAACGTGCTAAAAAAGCAAGTTTGCACAATAAAAAATTACGTGATTGTCGAGTTCATTTTGGGGATTTAAAAAAGGAAAACCGACTGGAAAGCACATTATTTATAACCGAAGGTGATTCAGCTTCAGGGAGTATTACAAAATCTAGGAATGTAAATACCCAAGCGGTATTTAGCTTAAAAGGAAAGCCTTTAAATTCGTATGGTTTGAGTAAAAAAATTGTGTACGAAAATGAAGAATTCAATTTGCTTCAGGCCGCTTTAAATATTGAAGAATCAATTGAAGATCTGCGTTATAATAATATCGTTATCGCGACGGATGCCGATGTTGATGGGATGCACATTCGGTTATTATTAATTACGTTCTTTCTACAATTTTTTCCTGAACTCATCAAAGAAGGGCATTTGTATATTTTGCAAACACCATTATTCAGAGTTAGAAATAAAAAGGAAACAATATATTGTTATTCCGAAGAAGAGCGCAGAGATGCCATCGACAAGCTAAAACCCAAACCGGAAATTACACGATTTAAAGGGCTCGGTGAAATTTCGCCTGACGAGTTTCAGCATTTTATAGGGGATGATATTCGGTTAGATCCTATCATGTTAGATAAGGAAATGTCTATCGAAGAGCTGCTAGAATTTTACATGGGGAAAAATACACCAAGCCGGCAAGAGTTCATTATTAATAATCTAAAAGTGGAATTGGATATTGTAAAAGAAACACATGAGAACTAACAACGGAAAGGTTAAAAATATTATTGTTTCGGTGTATTTTGTACTCATTTTGCTGGCCATTATTTTAGCTACAGTTTTTAGTGCGTTTAGCGAAGTGACTAAAAATCCAGCCTTGACGTTTATCATGTTTTTATTTGGTTTTGTATTAGTCTTTTTTTTAGTGCACAGAATTTCTAGATATTTTGAATACGATAGCGACGGCGTTATGGTCATAGTGCTCAATAAAGGGTTATTATTAGCAGAATATTTTAATTATAGAGA
>CAXMOQ010000054.1:0-14776 GCA_964195015.1 uncultured Flavobacteriaceae bacterium
CCTAGTTTGCGTCTTAAAAACGGAATGTCATTCTCCTTAAGTGTTCTTAAATCGTAATCAACAATATGGCCTTCACCTTCAGTAAGCGGTAAATCGCCATAAAGCGTTTTCATAAAACTACTTTTCCCAGTGCCAGTTTTACCAATAAGATATACGAAATCACCTTTATTTATTTCTACATTAACATTAGAAAGTACAAGACTATCGCCTTGAAAAATAGAAACATCTTTTAATTGTAAAACGGGCTTCGACATAAAATTATTAGGTGATTTGTTAAGCGTTGTAAATGTATTACTAAAAAGTTAAAAGTTAAAAACTAAAAGTTAAAAGTTAAGAGTTTAGCAAATTGGAGACTGCAAACTGGGATTGAAAACTTTTTTCAGCCTTTTAATAACTTCGTTTATAATTATCACAAAATTCTTGCGTTATAGGGTGCAGATAGAATTATCTTTGATCAAATCAAAAAAACGAATAGTCAATGACTAAAAAGAATATCCTAATCCTTTTGGTAACAATTGGGTTTTGTTACCAAGTTACCGCACAACAATCTGCCATTTATACAAGCGATTTGGTAGACTACCAAAAAGCATTATCGCTCTATAATAACAATCAGTACCTTGCTGCACAGTCCTTGTTTGGTGAGGTTGAAAAAACGACGAATGAAGACGTCGTTAAGTCCGATTGCGCCTACCATATTGCCAATTGTGCCGTACGACTAAATCAGCAGAATGCGGATCAGTTGGTTGAAGATTTTGTTAAAGATTATCCAACAAGCACCAAGCGTAATACAGCTTATGTTGATGTAGCCGATTATTATTTTGAAAACTCAAAATACGCTTATGCCAGAAAATGGTATGATAAGGTTGATGAAGACGCACTGGCGAGAAGCGAAAGGGAAAAGTTTAATTTTAATAATGGCTATTCGGCCTTTGCAACTAAACAATATACCGATGCCAAAAAGTATTTGAGTCGTGTAGAGAATTCGAAAGAATATGGATCGCAAAGCAAATACTATATTGGGTTTATGGCGTATGAAGGTGATGATTATGATACGGCTACCGAATATTTTGATCAGGTAAGTGATCAGGAAAAATACAGAGAAAAATTATCGTATTACCAAGCCGATTTAAATTTCAAACTCGGCAATTTTGAAAAGGCGATTGAACTTGCCAAAGAGCAATTGCCAACAAGTGATGAGCTTGAGGTGTCAGAACTCTCAAAAATTATAGGCGAAAGCTATTTCAATTTAGAGCAATATGCGGAAGCCATTCCTTATTTAACCGAATACAAAGGCAAACGTGGGCGATATAATAACACCGATTATTACCTGATAGGTTATGCCTATTATAAACAAAAGGATTATGAGAACGCTATTTCAGAATTCAATAAGATCATCGACGGTAATAATGCAGTGGCGCAAAATGCTTACTATCATTTAGGGGAAAGTTATAATAATCTGGAGAAGAAACAAGAAGCTTTAAACGCATTTCGGAATGCATCCCAAATGGATTTCGATTTAAAAATTCAGGAAGATTCCTGGTTAAATTATGCAAAGATCAGTTATGAGATTGGCAATCCATACCAATCGGTACCACAGGTTTTAGCCGATTATCTTGATAAATATCCTAACTCAAGCTATAAGGAAGAAATTGAAACCCTATTAATTGATTCTTACATTACATCTAAAAATTATAAAGAGGCCATTAAGTTATTGGAAGGCAAACGAAGTTTCGAAAATAAAGTAGTCTTTCAAAAAGTAGCATTTTATAGAGGTATCGAACTTTATAATGACAGCAATTACCTTGAAGCAGAATCGTTTTTCGATAAGTCTTTAAAAGAACCACGCGACCCTAAATATACGGCTAGAGCGACCTTTTGGAAAGCCGAAAGCGACTATAATTTAACCAATTATGATGATGCCTTGATCGGCTTTAAACAGTTTAAGCAACAAGCGGATGCATCATCACAAGAACTTACGAATATCGATTACAATTTAGCGTACACCTATTTTAAGCAAAAAAACTATAAGCAAGCGACGCAGCATTTCAATCAATTTATAGCCAAGCATAAGGAGGATAAAATTAGACTCAACGACGCTTACCTTCGTCTTGGTGATGGTTATTTTGTGTCCAGTGATTATAATAATGCTATTGATGCTTATAATAATGCCATAAAAATTGGCGAGATCGAATCGGATTATGCTTTTTTTCAAAAGGCAATAAGTGCTGGATATGTAGGTCAGGCATCTAAAAAAATATCAGAGTTAGAGCAATTCATTTCAGAATATCCAAAATCAAAACTACGCGATGATGCCATGTATGAACTCGGAAATTCTTACGTAAAGGCAAATAAAAATGATAGAGCATTACAAATGTATGATCGTTTAAACTCGGAATACCGAATGAGTTCCTTTGTGTCCAAAGCTTTGTTGCGTCAAGGATTGGTGTATTATAATACGAGTGAAAACGAACAAGCTTTAAGCAAGTTTAAAAAAGTAGCTGGAGATTATCCAGGAACACCAGAAGCGAGTCAAGCTGTGGCAACAGTACGATTAATTTATGTAGATACTGGTCGTGTAAACGAATATGCAGCTTGGGTTAGAACCTTGGATTATGTTGAGGTCACCGACGCCGATTTGGACAACACAACTTATGAATCGGCCGAAAAGCAATACCTAGAGAATAAAACTAACAAAGCGATTAGTCAGTTTAACAGTTATCTCAATAGTTTTCCAAATGGTTTGCATGCCTTGCAATCACATTTTTATTTAGCGCAGTTGTATTTCAAAGAAGATTTAAAAGGTAATGCAGCACCGCACTATAAATACGTTGTTGATGCTTCACAAAGCGAATTTACAGAAGAAGCCTTATCGCGTTTATCTCAAATTTATTTGGAAGATAAAAATTGGATCGACGCCATTCCATTCTTACAACGCTTGGAAACCGAAGCAAACTTCCCGCAGCATATCATTTTCGCGCAATCTAATTTAATGAAGGCGAACTACGAATTAAAGAATTATGATGAGGCTGTTGTTTATGCGGAAAAGGTACTTACGCAATCTAAAATTGATAATAAGATTAAGAGTGATGCCAAAGTCATTATTGCACGTTCAGCAATTCAAACTGGTGATGAAGACAAAGCCGAGACAGCTTATGCCGAAGTTGAACCTATCGCAACAGGCGAACTGGCAGCCGAAGCACTTTATTACAATGCCTACTTTAAAAACAAAGACGGTCAGCACGAAGCATCAAACACTTCAATACAGAAATTGGCAAAGGATTATTCAGGTTACAAATATTATAGTGCGAAGGGTTTGATTATTATGGCTAAAAACTTTTATGCACTTGACGATGCCTTTCAGGCGACTTATATTTTAGAAAGTGTTATTGAAAATTTCATCGCGTTTGAGGATGTGGTTTCTGAAGCTCAAACCGAATTAAACAGCATCAAAACAGAGCAAGCTAAGACAAATTCATCAATACAAACCAAAGAAAATTAATATGTATTTGTCATTCCGCACTTGATGCGGAATCCACAAAAAAACATCAAAACAAAAGAATAAAATATGCGCAAGCAAACCCAAAACATTATAACGAGTATCGCATTTTTGTTATGTTCTTTCATTGTATTTTCGCAAGAAAGAGATAAGGATACCATAAATACCGATGTGATTAATGTCGTGAAACCTTATACGCCTTCAATTTCTGATGCTTTTAAAGTTAAGGAAACACCATCGCTCGATGACGCCGAAACTGCAACAAAAAAAGATATCAAGTATACTATATTTTCTATTCCAGTGGCATCCACATTTACACCTGCTAAAGGCAAAGCTGCAATTGTAGAAAAAGAAGAACCGGCAAAGTTATTTGATAATTATGCGACGCTCGGCGTTGGTACTTATACCACTATTTTGGGCGAAGTGTATTTAAATCATGCCATTAACAGGACTGAAAGCGTTGGTGGTTATGTGAGCCATCATTCGTCTCAAGGCGGTATTGATGGTTTGTTGTTAGACGATGATTTTTCAAACTCTAAAGTGAATGTCAATTATTCAAAAAACTTGCGGGATTTAACCTGGAATGTCGGGACAGGATTTCAATACCAAACCTATAATTGGTACGGCTTGCCCCAACTTTTATTTGATGCGTCAACCGCAGATACATTGGATGTCGGCCATGCGTTTTATGACTTTCATTTGGGAGGCGATATCACTTTTAAAGACACCTATATAAAATCTGGGAGCGTATTATTTAGACACTTTGGAGACAATCAAGGGTCGGGAGAAAATAGATTCACGGCAAAGACGACTATCGATATCCCTATAAGTGGAGAACAAGTTTCAACCAATTTAACAGTTGATTATTTAAAAGGTACATTCGATAGGGATTATTTTTCAACGGATGAATTAAAGTACGGAAACTTTAGTATCGGGTTGGCGCCAACATATCAAATAAAGGAAGATGACCTCACAATAAATCTAGGAATTTCAGCCTATTATTTAAACGATACCGAAGGAGGCAAAAACAAGTTCTATATCTACCCAAAATTTACAGCATCGTACAGATTGGTTAACGATGTGTTGATTGCTTATGGTGGTATTGAAGGCGACCTCATTCAAAACTCCTATTACGGTTTTGCCAACGAAAATTCTTTTGTATCGCCAACCTTGTTTGTGATGCCAACCGACCAGCAATACAATGCTTACGTGGGTTTAAAAGGAAAGTTGTCTAACAATATGAGTTATAATATTAACGGAAAATATATTGCAGACCGCAATAAAGCATTACTTATAAATAATGATATTACATCAACAACACAGGATTATTCGTATGGTAATTCTTTTGGAATCGTTTATGATGATGTGACAACCTTTAACCTATTCGGAGAAATTAATGTAGATGTAAACCGAAATTTTAAATTGGCAATTAAAGCTGAATATTTCTCGTATAGCGCAAAAGGGCAAAATGAAGCTTGGAATTTACCGGACATAAAAGGGTCGCTTTTTATGGATTACCAAATTGATAAACATTGGTTTACAGGTATTAATTTATTTTATACTGGAGAACGTAAGGATCAATTTTTTTATAACGACCTTTTATTCCCTTCAACACCAACTACTATTACTTTGGAGAGTTATTTCGATGCTAATGCACATGTTGGTTATCATGTTAACGATAAGATATCGGTATTCGCCAAAGCCAATAATATATCCAATAAAGAATATGAACGTTGGCAAAATTATCCAACGCAAGGCATTCAGTTTTTAGCAGGTGCAACCTATAAGTTTGATTTTTGACGAAGTCACCTTGAGCACAGTCGAAAGGTTTTTTCAGGGTCTCATCAAAAATGATTAATAGCTAATAAAAGCGTTCTAAATTAGAACGCTTTTATTATTTTTACTAAAACTAAACCAATCATAATGAAGCCGCTAATTTTTATTCTTTTTGCATATTCTATTTTATCCTGTCAGGAACAACAACATGTCAATACTATCGTTATAAACGCCAACATATATACGGTAAATGACGGCTTTGATAAAGCTGAAGCTTTTGCTGTTAAAGATGGGAAATTTGTTGATGTAGGAAGTTCGCAAGATATTCAAGATAAATACAAGGCAGATACTTTGATAGACGTTAAAGGACAAACCATTGTACCAGGATTCATCGATGCCCATTGTCATTTTTATAATTTGGGATTGGCCGAACAAAAAGTAAGACTTGAAGGCACCAAAAGTTATGATGAAGTTTTAAATCGCATTGTAACTTTTCAAAAAGAAAAAAACCTATCATTTATTACTGGAAGAGGCTGGGATCAAAACGATTGGGATATAAAAAAACTCCCTACAAAAGACAAATTGGATTCAGTATTTCCAAATACACCAGTAGCTATTCGTAGAGTCGATGGGCATGCCTTGTTGGTGAATCAAGCAGCTATTAATTTAACGTCATTAAATGAAAACACTTATGTTGAAGGCGGCGAAATCTTAAAAGAAAATGGCAAGATCACAGGTGTTCTTTTGGATAAAGCTATGAGATTGATTTGGAATGTTCAACCAAGGCCAACCTTAAAAGAGTCTGTTTTGGCTTTAAAGGATGCCGAAAGAATTTGCTTTGATCTAGGTTTAACTACGGTTGATGATGCAGGCTTATCTAAAGACGCCATCGAACTTATTGATAGTTTACAACAAACGGGTGAATTAAAAATACGCGTTTATGCAATGGCACAAGCTAACAAGCTTAATCTGGATTATTATTTAAACAAAGGCATTGTTAAAACTGAACGATTAAATGTACGTTCCTTTAAATTTGTTGCTGATGGTGCTTTAGGTTCTCGTGGAGCAACCATGCGAAAACCATATAGCGACAGAGCTGGTCATTACGGCACCTTAAGTAATAGTTATGAGTCCTTGCAAAATACAGCGAAGCGTATTGCAAACTCAAAGTTCCAAATGAATACACATGCTATTGGAGACTCTGCAAACCATGCAGTCTTGCAAACTTATAAAAAGGTTCTACAAGGAAAAACAGACAGACGTTGGCGCATTGAACACGCTCAAATCGTATCGCCTGAAGATTTTGAAATGTTTGATAATATTATGCCCTCTGTACAGCCAACCCATGCAACTAGCGATATGTATTGGGCTGAAGACCGCATTGGTAGCGAACGCATAAAAGGCGCTTATGCCTTTAAAGATTTATTAAACCGATATGGAAAAATTGCCCTTGGCACCGATTTCCCTGTTGAGCATGTAAGTCCGTTTTACACATTTTACGCTGCCGTGGCAAGACAAGATTTAAAAGGCTATCCGGAAAGCGGTTATCAAATTGAAAATGCGTTATCGAGAGAAGAAACACTTAAAGGCATGACGATTTGGGCGGCTTATTCAAATTTTGAAGAGCATGAAAAAGGAAGTATTGAAGCGGGCAAGTTTGCCGATTTTATTATTTTGGATAAAAACATCATGGAAGTTGATGCGTCAGAAATACCAAACATAAAAGTGGTGAGTACCTTTGTTGATGGTGTGTCACAATAATTAAGGCATCATTGTAGGTTTTTAAAACCTGCAAAGTATTTCAGTTAATCCAAAAACAACCGCGCCAAATAATCAAAATGCTCACCTTCTAAAACCAATTCACATTGTAGCCCAACGGTTTCACAAGCTGCTTTTAGGTTATCAAAATCTAAATACATCCAGATCATAGATTCAGATTTACCTTTATAACTAATTTGGTAATCTAATTCGCCATAATATGCGGCGTTGGCATCTATCCAGAAACCACCATCATCATCTTCATACATATATTTTATGTCTGACGAATCTATCAATATTTGCCCATTTGGATCCAATAACGATTTTAAATGCTGCAACACTTTTGGTGTGTTCTTTAAATTCTGAAATAGTCCGGAGCCATTCATCAACATTAAAATGGTGTCAAAAGTTTCGGTTTCATTTAGTATGTTTAGAACAAGGGTATGTTCTAATCCTCTTTTTTCACAGACTTCAATAGCGCCTTTGGAAATGTCGATTGACTTGACATCAAATCCTTTGTCTTTTAAATATAAACTGTGATTTCCGGCACCACAACCTACGTCGAGAACTTTCCCTTTGGCAAGCTGTAAAGCTTTTTGCTCAAGTTGTGGCATTTCAGAAAAACCTCTAAATAAATAGGGAAGTGACAATACATCGTCTTCCGAAATACTTGTGGAAGTGATAATGTCTTCTGTATAATTTCCATTGTGATAATCTAATAAAGCTTTTCCGAAGAGGTCTTTCATCGACTTTGTCATTCCGCACTTGATGCGGAATCCATATTAATTTTAGTTATTTTTACACCATGCAAGACATCATCAATAATCTTCCAAAGCACGCCAAAGATAAGCATAAGGAAAATAAAACCTTCTTTGCCAAGCTTAAAAAGAAACCGCCAAAACAATTGGATTATTTGATGCAGGAATTACATGAAGAAGAATTTAAAAGAACGGATTGCCTAGAGTGTGCCAACTGCTGTAAAACCACAGGGCCTTTGTTTACCGATAAGGATATAGATCGGATTGCCAAACATTTCAAGCAAAAACCACAGCAATTTACTGATCAATATTTACGACTTGACGAAGAAAACGATTTTGTATTGAAACGTGTACCGTGTACGTTTTTAGGAACCGATAATTATTGCTCGATTTACGAAGTGAGACCAAAAGCGTGCCGCGAGTTTCCACATACCGATCGTAAAAAGTTTCAGCAAATATCAAATCTCACATTAAAAAATGTAGCGATTTGCCCCGCGGCTTTTAATATTGTTGAAGAAATGAAAAAGAGGATTCAGACTTTTAAATAAGCGGTTTTAGAGTCAATCAAAAAATAGTAACGAGTGAAGAAGACCATTTTTATATTTTTAATTTTTTTAGTGTCAACTAATGTTTGCAATACCCAAGAATGGTTTACTTCATTTGAAGTAGCTAAAAAATTAGCGCTGACCCAAAACAAAATGTTGTTTGTAATGTGGGAAGATGCTTTAAGCGATTATTATCAGGTAATAGTAAATGATGATAATGGGAAAGAAATAATCATAAACTTGGCTAATAACGAATTGGTCACCAATATAATTTGGAATCATTTTGTTCCTGTAATAATTTTAGAAACCGAATACGAAGCGTTTTCTAATCAAGTTAAAGAAACAAGAGGTGTTAAATATTTCAATAAGCTTACAGACGACAGTATTAAAATTATGGATGTCAATGGTAATATTTTAAATATTAATACTACAACAGAGTTTCAATATGAAAACATTTCAGAATACATTAGCCGTTATGCATTAAACACATCATACATAAAGCAGGAATTAGAAAACTATTTTAAAAATAAAAATACGACATCAACATTTTTATTAGCTTCTAAATATTTGGATTTTACCATTTTTTTGAATCAAGATGTTAGGTCAGAGATGATGGCATTGGCTAATATTTATTTTGATGACGCAAAAAGCCAACTACTAGAAAGTAATTACAAAAATAAAATGGCTTTTTTACAAAAATGGGAATTACTTCAAATTAAAGCATTATTAATTTTAAATAAGCCCAAAAAGGCACGTAGAATTCTAAAAAAAACAGATAGCAAAACGATTGATAAAATAAATCAACCGTTATTCTCATTCTTAAATTATACAATGTTTAAATTACTAAAGGACGAAGAAAACGCTGCTTTATGGAAAAATAGAGTTTCTTTAGTAGATTTGAAAAAAACAGAATTAATTATTAACAACAACTCTTAGCGATATTGGAAGCTCTAATAAATTATTTTGAAACTATTCCAACGCATCACCGTAGTTTGATTATTATTGGAGGACTGACCTTTTTTTGGCTGCTTGAAGGCGCAGTGCCATTGTTTAGATTTAATTATAAAAAATGGCGACATGCTGTTCCTAATTTTTTCTTTACACTTACTACGCTTGTGTTAGTAAACTTTCCTTTGGCGTTTTTATTTTTAAAATCAGCAGATTGGGTAACTGCGAATGATTTCGGAATCATTAATTGGCTGCCAGAAATGCCGTTGTGGTTATATGTTGTTATTGGCATATTACTTATGGATTTTATAGGCGCCTATATTCCACATTTTATCGAGCATAAAGTAAAACCCTTATGGATGATTCATTTAGTACATCATACCGATCATAAAGTCGATACTACAACAGCGAATAGACATCATCCTATAGAGAGTATTATTCGGTATCTGTTTACGTTAATGGGGATTTTCGTTGTAGGAGCACCAATTGCCATGGTTATGCTATATCAGTCATTATCGGTAGTAGTATCACAGTTTAGTCATGCCAACATAAAATTACCAAAAAAAATAGATCACGTCTTGAGTTACTTTTTAGTGTCACCAGATATGCATAAAGTACACCATCATAACGTATTGCCTTATACCGATTCTAACTACGGAAATATTTTCTCTATTTGGGATAGACTATTTGGAACCTATATGAAACTAGATAGAGAGAAGCTTATTTATGGTGTGGATACGTTCCCAAATGAAGCCGAAAATAGTAATATCTGGGATTTGTTAAAACAACCGTTTCAGAAATATAAGAAACCTACGACTCAAGGTTAATCATATATTAAATACTTTGATCGTGTTTTTTTAAAAGTTTCTAACCCTTCCTGCCAAGTTGCTTTAATTTCAGCTTCAGTTAGACCAGCTTCAATTTGTTGCTGGAGTTTATCAGTTCCAGCATGTTTTGTGAAATTATTAGTGTTAAAAAGCAAAGATTTGTCTGTCGAATTTTGGTAAGCTTTAATTAACCATTTCAAAGTCAAAGTCCCATTCATGCTTTCAGCTCTTAAGTCTTCCCCAAAACAGACTTCACCTTTATGTTTCGGGTGTTTGGCTCCGAAGTTTTCTTTCGGCGTATAAGTAAAAGATAGTACATCTTTGTCTAGAAAAGGAGCGCCATAGCGTTGAAATTGGAATACTGTACCGCGCCCAGCATTTATGTTAGTGCCCTCAAACAAACCTAAACTAGGGTAAAGCTTTATAGACTGGTCATTTGGAAGGTTAGGAGATGGTCTAATGGGTAGGCTGTATGCTGTTTGATGTGTGTAATGCTTAACAGGAATTACCGTAATATCACATTGTATTTTATTATCAAGCCATCCTTCACCATTAATCATTTGGGTGGATTCGCCAATGGTCATGCCATGAACCAATGGAATAGGATGCATGCCTAAAAAACTTTTGTTTTCAAGTTCTAAAGTTGGACCATCAATATAGTGCCCGTTTGGATTTGGTCTATCAAGAATAATTAAAGGAATATTTGCTTCAGCACAAGCCTCCATAATATAATGCAAGGTCGCAATATAGGTGTAAAAACGCACGCCAACATCTTGAATATCAAATATCATAACGCTAATACCTTCAAGTTCTTCTTTTGTAGGCTTTTGATTTTTTCTATAAAGCGATATAATGGGTAGCCCTGTTTTAGTATCCTTACCATCGTTTACAACTTCACCCGCATCAGCAGTACCACGAAATCCATGTTCTGGCGAAAAAACTTTTTTTATGTCAACATTTAACGTTAGCAGTGAATCTACTAAATGCGTGAACTGTATTTTTTCTTTTTTCTTTTTTCTTTCCTCTTTAAAAATCACAGATGTCTGATTAGCAACAACCCCAACTTTTTTTCCCTTTAACAAGGGCAAGTATTTATCTGTTTGGTTTGCGCCAACAATGACATTTTTGTCATCCTGAACTTGATTCAGGAGCTCTTGCCTTACACCTAAAACGTTCTTCGATTTAAAACTGCAAGAAATCATGACTAAAACAATCCCGATAATTATCGGGAATAAAACTGTATTTTTGAAAGCATTAAACGTCATAGTAAATCTTGAATTACGAATATTTTATAGCAAAACGCATTATTGGCAGTAAAGCGTATAAAAGTAGCATTTCGGCACCAATAATAAAAATCGGGATAGCTGCCATTGCCATCGGAATTGTGGTCATGATGATTGCTATTGCCACAGGCATTGGCTTACAGCAAAAAATACGTGATAAAGTCGTTGCCTTTAATGGGCATGTGACCATCACAAATTATGATAGTAATAATTCACAGGAAAGTGGGTTTCCGGTCTCTACGAATCAGGAATTTTATCCCGAATTTAAAACAGTCGATGGCATTAAACACATTCAGGCCGTTGCTACAAAGTTCGGTGTTATTCGTACAGAAACCGATTTTGAAGGTGTTGTTTTAAAAGGTGTAGGTCCCGATTATGATTGGAGTTACTTTAAAGCGTTTTTAATTGAAGGAACACTTCCGGATTATAGCCAGAAAAGAAATGAGGATGTGCTAATTTCCCAATATTTGGCAAACAGACTGAATTTTAAATTGGGTGATAGGTTCAATACCTATTTTGTTAAAGACGATGTTAACAAGCCACCGAATATTATAAGTTATACTATTGTCGGAATTTACAATTCTGGGTTTCAGGATTTTGATGCTACCTATGTGATTGGCGATATTAGGCATCTGCAGCGCATTAATAATTGGGAGAAAGATCAGGTTGGTAATTTTGAAGTTTTTCTTGAGGATTTTGACGCACTTGAAATAAAAGGTGCAGAAATTTACCAAAACACACCTTCTACTTTTAATACGCAAACCATAACCGAAAAATACTATTCCATATTCGAATGGATTAAAATTTTCGATAAGAATATTTACGGTATTATTGGCATCATGATTCTGGTGGCTGGCATTAATATGATAACAGCTTTATTGGTTTTAATCTTGGAGCGCACACAAATGATTGGCATTCTAAAAGCGTTGGGAAGCCACAATTGGAGTATTCGTAAAATGTTTTTGTACAATGCCACCTATTTAATTTTTATTGGCTTGTTTTGGGGGAATCTGATTGGTTTAGGATTGTTATTTGCCCAACGCTATTTTAAATTATTTCCTTTGGATCCTAGGGTGTATTATGTGACTGAAGCTCCAGTGTATATAAGTTTGGGTTACATTATTGCATTAAATATTGGCACGCTACTATTATGCTTAATCATGCTTTTAGTGCCATCCTATTTAATCACCAAAATTTCTCCGGTTAAAGCGATGCGGTTTGAGTAGAAGGAAGTAAGCAGTTTTCAGTCTTCCGTCACAGTCTACGGTTTTCAATGAAAATAAAACCAACTTCTAACTTCTAATTTTTAACTTTTAACTATTTTTGCATTTGCCAAAATGAACCATGGAATACGCCAAAAACATACTTGAAACTATTGGGAATACACCTTTAGTGAAAATTAATAAACTCACTGCCCATTTACCTTGCTTGGTGCTCGCCAAATACGAAACTTTTAATCCGGGGAACTCGACTAAAGACCGTATGGCTTTAAAAATGATTGAAGATGCCGAAGCCGACGGACGCTTAAAACCAGGCGGGACAATCATTGAAGGGACTTCCGGGAATACTGGTATGGGATTGGCTTTAGTGGCTATCGTAAAAGGTTATAAATGCATATTTGTAATATCCGATAAGCAATCTAAAGAAAAAATGGACATTCTTCGCGCTGTTGGTGCAGAGGTTGTTGTTTGTCCTACAGATGTAGAGCCTGACGATCCACGTTCATATTATTCGGTGTCTAAGCGCTTGGGCGAAGAAACACCTAACTCGTGGTATGTAAATCAGTATGACAACCCGAGTAATGCCAGAGCACATTATGAAAGTACAGGTCCTGAAATCTGGAAACAGACCGATGGTAAAGTCACACATTTTGTGGTAGGTGTTGGTACTGGTGGGACAGTTTCGGGTATTGGTAAATATTTAAAAGAACAAAACCCTAACATAAAAGTTTGGGGAGTTGATACCTATGGTTCGGTGTTTAAAAAATACCATGAAACTGGTGAGTTTGATGAAAAGGAAATCTACCCTTATGTTACTGAAGGTATTGGTGAAGACATCTTGCCAAAAAATGTAGATTTTAGCATTATTGATGGCTTTACGAAAGTCACCGACAAAGATGCCGCCATTTATACACAGCGATTGGCCAAAGAAGAAGGGATGTTTCTTGGCAACTCGGCAGGTGCTGCAATAAAAGGCTTGCTACAGCTAAAAGATAAGTTTACAAAAGACGATGTCGTTGTTATTTTATTCCACGATCATGGAAGCCGCTACGTAGGTAAAATGTTTAATGACGACTGGATGCGAAGCATGGGTTATATTTAATTAAGAAATTCAGACTTGCCTCCCGATAGGGAGCAATAAGCTTTACACGTGGCTTAAATTTGTTTTTCATTATTTTTTCAATTCGTGTGATTAATAATCTCCATTAAAAAGTTCTGAATTATTCTCAATATCCATACCATGATTTTATTTGATGTATCATTGTATGAAGTGCTTTAAAATTTAATCCTTTATTGCTATGGATCTGTGTAATATTATTGGCTTTGGCAACCGGTCTGTACCCTCTCCATTTATCGGTTGTAACATTTGCATCCCTACTAATATGATTTATAAAGATATATTGAAGTGACCTTGCCGAGAAATCCTAAATCACCGAGATTTGTCCAGACATTATTTGTTGCGCTATGTTCACCTTTAATTGTTGCATAAACTGTTGTCGTGCTCATAATAAATAATTTAAATTAATAATTAAGCTTTAAGTTGCGATAGACCCATGTTGCCATAATTTGAAACTTAAGAGAATTATAAAAAGCAGAAAATCTATTCAAAAATGCCCTTTTTTCTCCCAACTGTTTACTAAACAAAAAAACGAGCATACCGTTTAAGTACACTCGCCTAGTTTAATTTAATCCTTTTGTTTTCAATATGTCCTCTTATAAGGGACACTTTGTTTTAAAATTATATTATAGACTAGGCTCCAGTTTGCTATATTATTTGATCTATTAAATAGCTTCTAAATATTAACAATGAAATCTGCAAATTCATTGCTTAATTCAAACTTAGTTAGTCCTTCTAAAAATAAAAAATTACCCTGTGGGTTAACTTCAAAAAAATAAGCTTTATTGTTTTTATCACTAACTTTAAAATCCAGAATTCCCATTTGCAAGTTCAATGATGATAATAAAGTATGAATTTTGTCTTCAAGTTTTTTGTCTAATTTACAAAGCGATACTGGACTAGTAATATCTAGCCTCCAATCTAGGTCAGTGGTATCAATGGAAAATGGATAAATTTTCTCCCCAAATACGTTAACTCTATAATGAGTTGTACCAGATATGAATTCCTGATAGATCGTAGGACAAACTTCAATATCATGTTTTTCTGG
>CAXMOQ010000055.1:0-375 GCA_964195015.1 uncultured Flavobacteriaceae bacterium
CTAAAGGATGTCTTGAAAAACTTATCGCATTACTTTTATTGCGTTTTAATAATCCCAATTCGGTGGCGACCTCTATAAATACGTCTTTTTCGCTTTGAAAAACACCATACTTTTTATCGGCAATATGCTGTGTAGGCTTTTTTGGTAAGGACTCTTTTGGGTATTTCATAAAAGCACCAAGCGTTGCATAACTCAATCGTAATCCGCCTTCTCTTCCTTCTCTACTTTGAGTCAAAATTTTAAAGCCATTGGCATTCCCTTCAAAATCACATAAATCCTGATATTCTTCTTCCGTAAGTTGCGCTTTAAACTGCTTACCGTTGCCTGTTTTAAAAAATTCGCCTATCGCCTTTTCGCCAGAATGTCCAAACGGTG
>CAXMOQ010000055.1:476-14274 GCA_964195015.1 uncultured Flavobacteriaceae bacterium
CCCAAAATCATTGGTCTGATGCCCATGAATGCTTTGCAAATGTGGATACTTCTTCAATAGCTTTTGTCCGACACGTCGTCCAAGCGAGCGTCCAACAACGCTAACTTCTAAACTATGTGTTAAGCGCGTATGTACAAAATCGGTTTCTGACAATGGAATGACTTGTGTTTTATCCTGAAGACTTCTAAATTCGGAAGAAAAAATAACGCGATCGTAATCTACTTCAAAGCCCAATCGCGTTTCGTCCTGTTCTTTTCGTAAGCGTTTGTTCGTATCGCCAAAGCGTTTTAATGATAGTAATTGTTCCCAGTTCATAGATTAAAGTTATGTCATGGCAAGATAACTAAATTTAGTAAAAATAGAATCCAAATTTGGTAACATTAAGATAACATTAAAAATGATAGTTGTTTAATAATTACGTAACATTCAAAAAACAGAAATGTTATTTATTTGTCTTGTGAAAATTCACGTTTGCAGTTTTTTTAATATTATCTAAAGATAATAATTTGGAAACATTAAGTTAACATTAGTATTAGTTATTTGCGGTGACAAAAACTAATACTATTTATGAAACTTAAAGTATCGCTTACTGCTCTATTTCTTATAGCATTCATCATTGTAAATGCCCAAGAGACTAAAACGCCTAAATTCGGAAAAGGCCTTTTTAATCTTGTTGGACAAGACAGTTCCTGGACAATGAAAATTGGTGCAAGAATGCAATTTTTGGGTATTGCCGTTTGGGAAGATGGACAAAGCCCAGAAAGCAGCTTTTTAGTTCGACGTGCAAGATTAAAATTTGATGGTTACGCTTTTAGTCCAAAACTTAAATACAAATTAGAATTAGGGTTATCAAACCGAGATATCTCTGGCGCATCGGAATTTACAAGTAACGCTCCAAGGTATATTTTGGATGCGGTCATGAAATGGAACTTCTACGAAAATTTCGAGCTATGGTTTGGACAAACTAAACTTCCCGGAAATAGAGAACGCGTTATATCGTCAGCGAATTTACAATTAGTAGATCGTTCAATACTTAATGCCGGATTTAATTTAGACAGGGATATGGGTATTCAGTTTAGACATCATATTGAACTATCAAATTCTTTTATCATAAGGGAAATTTTGGCTATATCTCAAGGTGAAGGCCGAAATGTCACATCTCCCAACCTTGGTGGTTACCAATATACAGGTCGTCTTGAATTGCTTCCTTTTGGAAACTTTCAAAGCAAGGGCGATTATAAAGGCTCCGATCTAAAACGAGAAGACACACCCAAACTAGCGTTAGGTGTTAGCTACGATTATAACAATAATGCTGTTAAGACCAGAGGAAACCAAGGTTCATACATGGAAACAGATACTGGCTTTTATGAAACAAACGTTTCTACTTTATTTTTTGATACCATGTTTAAATATAAAGGCTTCTCTTTTATGGGTGAATACGCCGATAGAGATGCTAAAGATCCTGTAGCAAAAAATGCCGACGGAACTCCAACAGGTAGAATTGTACAGGTTGGTAAAGGCATAAATATGCAAGCAGGTTATCTTTTTAAAAGCAACTGGGAATTAGCCGGCCGATATTCAAATACTGATTTTGACAATATTACGGGTATTAATTTGAAAAACGAATACACTTTAGGGGTTTCAAGATATATTGTTGGACACAGTTTAAAAGTGCAGTCAGATTTTACCTATATTGACATTGCCAATGCTAATGGCGTACTTGCTTACAGACTTCAATTTGATATTCATTTTTAAAACATAACATTTAGGTAACATTTTACTTAAAAACAGTATAGATATTTGCAAACTATTTCAAACTAACTATGGATAATATATACTTATTAATGATCGTTGCCCTTGCCTGTTTAGCCGTCGCTGATTTGGTTGTAGGCGTTAGTAACGATGCCGTAAACTTTTTAAATTCTGCTCTAGGTTCTAAAGCGATTTCGTTTAAAACCATTATGATCGTCGCTAGTATAGGTATTGCCTGTGGCGCCATTTTTTCAAGTGGCATGATGGAAGTTGCCAGAAAAGGCATCTTTAATCCTAGCGAGTTCATGTTCGATGAGATCATGTATATTTTTATGGCGGTTATGATTACTGACATCCTCTTGTTGGATTTCTTTAACACCTTGGGGATGCCAACCTCAACAACGGTTTCTATTGTTTTTGAATTGTTAGGCGCTGCTGTGGCCATGGCATTAATAAAAATTGGTGCCGATGGTGGTAATTTTTCAGATCTTGTAACATATATAAACACGTCCAAAGCGACACAAATCATTTTCGGAATACTGCTCTCGGTGGTCGTCGCATTTTCTGTGGGTGCCTTTGTACAATGGGTTTCGAGGATGTTGCTTTCCTATAATTTTGAAAAGAAAGCACATTGGGTTGGCGCTTTATTTGGTGGTGTTGCCTTAACTGCAATGGTCTATTTTATTCTTATGAAAGGTATTAAAGGCGCAGATATTGCTAAACAAAGTTTCGACTTTATTGGAGGTGCAACGATTAAAGATTTTTTAGAGGCTCAAGTTTTTCCAATTATTGGAGGAAGTCTTATATTCTGGTCAGTATTATCGTTTGTATTAATAAATTACCTTAAAACAAATATTTATAAACTTATCATTATAGTAGGTACTTTTGCCTTGGCTTTAGCATTCGCTGGTAATGATTTAGTAAACTTTATTGGTGTACCTATTGCTGCATGGCAATCATACGAAGCTTGGGTTGCTTCTGGTGTTCCTGCTCATGAGTTTAGTATGGAAGTTCTTGCAGCTAAAGTTCCTACACCAACCTTATTATTGTTTATCGCAGGTATGGTAATGGTTGTTACCTTATGGTTTTCCAGCAAGGCAAAGGCCGTTGTAAAAACATCCATCGATTTATCAAGTCAAGGAGAAACCAAAGAACGTTTTCAACCAAACTGGTTGTCACGAGGGTTTGTAAGGTTGGCTATGGGATCATCGAAAATTACCGCATATATTCTACCCAAATCATGGCAGAATAAAATTGAACAACAATTTAAAAAGCCTGTTATAGCATTGGCTAAAGATAAAACACACGAGCTTCCGGCATTTGACATGGTTAGAGCAGCAGTAAATTTAATGGTTGCTGGTGTTTTAATTTCTATAGCTACATCCTATAAACTACCACTTTCTACAACCTATGTGACCTTTATGGTAGCTATGGGTACTTCATTAGCCGATCGCGCTTGGGGAAGTGAAAGTGCAGTATATCGTGTTGCTGGCGTGTTAAACGTTATAGGGGGCTGGTTCTTTACTGCTATAAGTGCTTTTACCGCTGCTGCAATCATGGCATATTTAATTAATCTAGGTGGGCCAACGTCCATTGCTATTTTGTTATTCATTGCCGTGTTGCTTTTAGGTCGGAATTATGTTTCTCATAAAAAGAAATCTAAAGAGACTAAAGCTGAAGATAGTCTTGAACATGCAGAAAGCAGCTCGATTCAAGGCGTTATTCACGAAAGTGCCAAAAATATTGCCAGTGTTGTAAAACGCGGTAACAGAATTTATACAAATGCCATTAAGGGATTGGCAAAACAAGATTTAGCAGCACTTAAAAAGAACAAGAAACAAGTCGTTAAACTTTCTAATGAAATTGATGAGTTACGTGATAACATCTTCTATTTTATTAAGAATCTTGATGAATCCAGTGTGGGCGCGAGTAATTTCTATATCCATATATTAGGATACCTGCAAGACATGACACAGTCTTTAGAATACATCTCCAAAATAAGTCACAAGCATGTAAATAACAATCATAAAAAATTAAAATTCAACCAAATAAAAGATCTTAAGCAAATTGATGATGCGCTTGAAGAGTTATTTAACAATACGAAGAAAGCGTTTGTTTCACGTTCATTTGAACAAATTGGAGGTCTTTTAAATAACAAAAAAGTTGTTTACGATTTAGTGAAAGAAAAAATCCAAAAACAAGTTGAACGTACTCGTACAGAAGAAGGAAGTCCAAAAAACACAACCTTATATTTTAGTTTGTTATTGGAAACTAAAGATTTAATTAACGCCACTATGAATCTTTTAGAAGAATATCATGATGCCCATGATAGTTCGGTAGAACCTGCAACAATAGTTGAAGGCGAATAATAAATGATCGAATACTTAATTTTAGTCGCCTAGAATAGGTTGGCAGGCTTTAAATAATTAAATCAAACCAGAGAAGTTAACTTCTCTGGTTTTTTTATTGTGTATAACGTTAGCTTTACTTTTTAGACGACCTCTTAAAATTAAACACTTAATTGGATCCTGTCTTCACATGGATGACAAAACTCATTACGACCCACACATAAGGCAATCATCACCTTCAGCGGCTTTAGCTTGAGTAACAAGAGCTTTCAATTCGTCGACAGTGATGGGTTCTACTTCCGTTTCGGTAACTTGTTGGGCAAATTTTTCGGCAGTTTGAATCGCTTTTTGTTGTTGTTGCTCAACCACAGTTTCATCAATATTCGAAACGGCGACAGGCTCTTCCTTTTTCTTTTTATCTAATGTAAATTTAATGGCATCAACAGCACTTTTTGTGCGTAAATAATACATGCCCGTTTTTAAACCGCTCTTCCAAGCATAAAAATGCATAGATGTTAATTTTGCCATCGTAGCACCTTCTAAAAATAAGTTAAGGGATTGCGATTGGTCAATAAAATAACCTCTATGTCTGGACATATCTATAATGTCTTTCATGCTTAATTCCCAAACGGTTTTATACAATTCTTTAATATCTTGCGGAATTTCGTCAATATTTTGAATAGAGCCATTAGCTCTCATAATGTCTTGTTTTAAGCCATCATTCCATAAACCAAGTTCTACTAAATCTTCAAGCAAATGTTTGTTCACAACAATAAACTCTCCAGATAATACACGACGCGTATAAATATTTGAGGTATAAGGCTCAAAACATTCGTTGTTGCCAAGAATTTGTGAGGTACTTGCCGTTGGCATTGGTGCTACTAATAAGGAATTACGAACACCATGTTTTAGCACTTGCTTTCGCAGTTTGGCCCAATCCCAAAGTCCGCTTAATTCATCATCTTTAATACCCCAAAGGTTATGTTGAAAATCGCCCTTGCTTATTGGAGAGCCTTTATACGTTTGATATGGCCCATCAATTTTAGCCTCTTCCATAGAAGCCGTTACGGCAGCAAAATAAAGTGTTTCGAAAATATCTTGGTTTAATTGCTTGGCTTCATCACTTGTAAACGGTAATCGTAAATTAATGAACGTATCTGCCAATCCTTGCACGCCAAGTCCGATTGGTCTGTGGCGGAAGTTAGAATTTTCGGCTTCTTTTACAGGATAGTAATTTCTATCGATAACCTTATTAAGGTTTTTCGTGACATGCTTTGTAATTCTGAACAATTCTTTATGATCGAACTCTCCATTTTTAATAAACATCGGCAATGCTATCGATGCTAAATTACATACCGCGATTTCATCTGGAGAGGTGTACTCCATAATCTCTGTACATAAGTTAGATGAGCGAATAGTTCCTAAATTTTGTTGATTAGATTTACGGTTCGCTGCATCTTTATACAACATATAAGGTGTGCCCGTTTCAATTTGAGATTCCAGTATCTTCTCCCAAAGCTCTCTGGCATTTACCGATTTTCGACCTTTTCCTGCGACCTCATATTTAGTATATAAGGTTTCAAATGCTTCACTGTGTACATCACACAATCCAGGACATTCGTTTGGACACATTAAGGTCCAAACGCCATCTTCCTGTACACGTTTCATGAATAAATCCGGAATCCACATTGCATAAAATAGGTCGCGCGCGCGCATTTCCTCCTTACCATGATTCTTTTTTAGCTCTAGAAACTCAAAAATATCGGCGTGCCAAGGTTCCATATAAATAGCGAAACTCCCTTTGCGTTTTCCACCACCTTGATCTACATAACGTGCCGTGTCGTTAAACACTTGCAGCATGGGCACAATGCCATTACTGGTGCCGTTTGTACCGGCAATATAGCTTCCTGTTGCACGAACATTATGAATAGATAGACCAATACCTCCAGCCGATTGTGAAATTTTGGCCGTTTGTTTAAGTGTATCGTAAATGCCATCAATACTATCATCTTTCATGGTTAATAAGAAACATGACGACATTTGTGGTTTTGGTGTCCCTGCGTTGAATAATGTTGGTGTAGCGTGAGTAAAATATTTTTTAGACATGAGCTCGTAAGTCTCAATTGCAGCATCTAAATCGTTTAGATGAATTCCAATTGAAACACGCATAAGCATATGTTGAGGGCGTTCGGCAATTTCTCCGTTAAGCTTTAAAAGGTAAGAACGTTCCAGTGTTTTAAACCCAAAATAGTCATACCCAAAATCGCGATTATATATGATTGTAGAATCTAAACGGTCTTTATTTGCCATGATAACCTCATAAACGTCATCGGCTAAAAGTGGTGCTTTTTTTCCTGTCCTTGGGTTTATGTATTTGTGCAAGTCTTCCATGACTTCACTAAAGGTCTTTTTGGTGTTTTTATGTAAGTTAGAGACGGAAACCCTTGCAGCCAAACGCGCATAATCGGGATGCGTCGTCGTCATTGTAGCAGCAATCTCGGCAGCAAGATTATCAAGTTCACTGGTGGTTACGCCATCATATAATCCTTCAATGACACGCATGGTGACCTTTAACGGATCGACAAGTTCATTTAACCCATAACACAATTTCCGCACTCTGGCAGTGATCTTGTCGAACATAATTAGTTCCTTTCTTCCATCTCGTTTTACTACATACATATCTACAATCGGTTTTAAATTTTTCTGATACACCTTTCAGAAAAATGGTTAGTTAGTTATTCTAAATTATAGTTTGAGACTTACGCCATTACTATATTTAGTGATCTTGGTTGTTTTTTAAAGATCCGAATTGTTTTCTTTAGCCTAAAAGCCACTGAAGCAATGCGTTTCTTTTATAATTTTGTTTATTTAAAAATCGGCGTCAAAACTGAATTTGTCTTGCTCTTCTTCTTTATTAAGAACCCCTGCTTTTTGATATTCGGATACACGTTTCTCAAAGAAATTGGTTTTTCCTTGCAGCGAAATCATATCCATAAAGTCAAACGGATTGGTCGCATTATACACCTTTTCGCAACCAAATTCTACCAATAATCTATCGGTCACAAACTCAAGATATTGTGTCATTAATTTAGAGTTCATCCCAATTAAACTCGCTGGGAGCGATTCGGTAATAAACGATCTTTCAATATCCAAAGCATCCTTTAATATTGCTGTAATACGCTCTTTAGGTACTTTATTTAGGATATGATTTTGATGTAAGTGTACTGCAAAATCACAGTGTAGCCCTTCGTCTCTAGAAATAAGTTCATTAGAAAAGGTTAGCCCTGGCAATAGCCCTCTTTTTTTAAGCCAAAATATGGAGCAAAAACTACCTGAAAAGAAAATACCTTCAACAGCCGCAAACGCAATTAAACGTTCTGCAAAACTTGGTGAATCTATCCATTTTAAAGCCCATTCGGCTTTTTCTTTAATAGCAGGAAAGACTTCAATGGCTTTGAAAAGATTGTCTTTTTCAACTTCATCCTTCACATAAGTATCAATTAATAAAGAATATACTTCAGAATGTATATTCTCCATCATGATTTGAAAACCATAAAAGAATTTTGCTTCTGTGTATTGTACTTCAGAAACAAAATTCTCGGCTAAATTCTCGTTAACGATTCCATCACTTGCGGCAAAAAAGGCGAGAACGTGTTTTATAAAATAACGCTCGTCATCATTTAATTTATTATTCCAATCGGTCAGATCCTGTTGTAAATCTATTTCTTCTGCAGTCCAAATACTAGCTTCTTGCTTTTTATACCATTCCCAAATATCATGATGTTGAATTGGAAAAATTACAAATCTGTCTTTATTTTCCTGTAAAATGGGTTCTATAGCTTGCGACATTATGAGTTAGTTAGTTTTTTGAAAAATTAGACGAAAATGAGTTCCGAATTGGAATTAACAAATATTCAAAAATGAGATTGAAAATGAAAGACATACTTATAAACATTGTCAACAAGTTTTTAACAAATTTTAACTTTATTCACTTTTGAGGATTTTTTTTACAAGTCTGTAACTTATTGAATATCAATTATGTGCGAATATGCGAAGTCGCTTAAGCACTATGTAATAAGGGTTCTCCGTTTTTTGAAAAATCAAAAAGGAGAACTTCAAATTTTGAAAAAATCAAAAAAAAAAGAAATGAAATTACATGAATTTTTGTCTGAAATATTATTTGCGGGATTCTGCGACTTTTTCCAATTCTATATACCAATCTTCACCAAATTTTCTAATTAAAGCTTCTTTTACGAATTTATAAATGGGGACTTGAAGTTCCTTTCCCAGCGCACAGGCATCATCACAAATTTCCCATTTATGATAGTTTACTGCCGAGAATTCGCTGTAATCTTTAACCCTTACCGGATATAAATGGCAAGATACTGGTTTTTTCCAGGATATTTCACCTTGATTGTAAGCCTCTTCAATAGCGCAAAGTGCAATGCCATGATCATCAAAATTTACATAAACGCAGTCGGCTCCATTTAATAAGGGCGTTTCCAATTCGCCTTCTTCAGTGGTAATATAGGTGCCTTGGGCTTCAATAACTTCGATGCTTTGTTGGCGCAAAAAAGGTTTTACTTTTGGATATATATCTACAAGCATTTTGGCTTCATCCTTTTCAAGTGGTGCTCCGGCATCGCCATCAATACAGCAAGCACCTTTGCAAGCAGATAAATTACAAACAAAATCTTTCTCAATAATATCCTCTGAAACTATAGTCTTTCCTAACTGAAACATTCTGCAAATATAACAGATAGCATCCCATTAAACCAATACTCAGAGGAGTTAAACTTAACTATTATTTAATGTTATATTCTTGCATTAAATACCGAACTTTGCCAAAAATTAAAACCGAATTAAATGCACTTTAATTTTAAAGAAATTTTCACCGCCTTCATGGTATTGTTTGCGGTAATAGACATTGTTGGAAATATTCCTGTTGTTATTGATTTACGCAAAAAAGTTGGTCATATACAAAGCGAAAAAGCATCGTTGATTGCCGGCGTTATTATGATTTTGTTTTTGTTTTTAGGACAGAGCATTTTAAAACTTATTGGTATTGATGTCAATTCATTTGCTATTGCGGGTGCGTTCATTATATTTTTTATTGCTTTAGAAATGATTCTCGGCATTACGCTTTATAAAGAAGAAGAAAATAGTGCGCTCACGGCTTCTATATTTCCATTGGCATTTCCACTCATTGCAGGGCCAGGCAGCTTAACTACGTTGCTTTCTTTAAGGGCTGAATTTGCCATAGAAAACATCATTATTGCGGTTATTTTAAATGTCCTTGTTATTTATTTGGTGTTAAAAACTTCGACGAGAATAGAACGCTTTCTTGGGCAAAACGGTATTAGTATAATTCGTAAAGTATTTGGTGTAGTTTTGTTAGCTATTGCAGTAAAACTATTTGCCCACAATATTAAAATATTATTTGTTTAATCATGAAGATAATCACAATATTACTTACTGTAATTGCCGTTGCTCTTATTGTTTTTAATTCGGACAAAGTGGATATTAATGCCCCGTTTAAAGGCGAAAGCATTATTGCTTTAATCACTATTATAGCGTCCTTAAGCGCCATTATTTTATTGCAAATTCTTAAAGTCTCTAAACGTATTGAGCAAAAACAAAAAGATAAAAGATAATGTTTGATGTTTTGATTATTGGTGGCGGTGCCGCTGGATTATCTTGTGCATTGGTGCTTGGATCTGCCAAGGATAAGCCGTATGCTAAAGGAAAGCGAATAGGCATCATTACGCATCAAAAAACATCTCACTTACAAGAGGCTTTATTTAATAATGTTTTAGGATTATCTCCTGGCACGACTGGCAAATCTGTTTTAGAAAGCGGAAAGCGACAGTTAGCATCGCAATACGAGCATGTAAAACAAATTGAGAACGAGAAAGCTTGTAATATTTCTTCAACTGATGATGGTTTTTTAGTTGAAACCAATAAAGGCAGATATACGTCTAAAATTGTAGTTATTGCAGTAGGTTACACCAATTTCATAACCTTAAAAGGGTTAGAAAAATATATTGAACCTCATCCCAGAGCGGTTAAAGAAAAAGAGCGTATTTGGTTGAAAAATACCGATCATGTTATTGAAAACGGATTATATGCTGCTGGAACTTTAGCAGGATGGCGAAGCCAATTTGCTATAGCATCTGGAAGCGGTGCTCATGTGGCAACCGATATCTTAACCTTTTGGAATGACGGAAAGCATACCAAAGTACATGACAAAGCAATACTTTAATTAGTCTTGCTCGCTATATTTAATCACTTCATCAATCATTAAATCTTTCTGATTGATTATTTCTTCAAAAGCACCATTACCAAAAAGTTGATCGGCAAGCGTTGCTTTAATATATTGCTTCACTTCGTTATGATAGGCTACGAAGGTAATATGAGATTCTGTTCGTATGTTTAAATACTTTTGAAATGCTAAAACAAAATCATCGCTCACTTCAAAATCATTAATAAACTCTTGCCGTGACATGCCATCGTACAGATGACGATCTTTTTCTAATTCTTCAAAAATAAAATAGCCAATAAATCCGCGACGCTGCAAAAACGTGAGTGTTTCATTTTGCATACTATTATCCAGAGGTACAAATATGTCCGGGATTATGCCTCCGCCTCCATACACTATTTTCCCTTTTGGTGTTGTGAATTTAAGCGAATCGGCTACTTTTATTTTTTCAGGGTCGAGAAGTTCCCCACTTTCTAACCTATCAAAATAATCGTCGTAATAATCTTTATTACCATTTTCATAAGAACGTTGTATAGAGCGTCCTGTTGGTGTGTAATATCTGGATACCGTTAATCTTACTGCACTGCCATCGCCCAGTTCCATTTCGCGCTGTACAAGCCCTTTTCCATAAGAACGCCTACCAACAATGGTTCCTTTATCGTTATCTTGTAGCGCGCCAGCCACGATTTCACTTGCGGAAGCAGAATTCTCATTAATGAGAACAAATACTTTCCCATTTTCAAAATCACCTCGCTTTGTAGCAAAGCTTTTTTCTACCGTTTCCCTTTTGTTTTTTGTAAATAAAATAAGTTTATCTGCTTCCAAAAACTCATCAACAATTTGTTCAGCTATGCCAAGGAATCCTCCAGGGTTGTCTCTTAAATCCAGTACTAATTCTGATGCTCCTAAATCGATAAGTTTATCTAATTCCTTTTTAAACTCTTTAAAAGTAGATTCGGCAAAACGATTAACTTTTATATACCCCAATATATCAGTCAACATATAAGCGGCGTCCACGCTTTTTATAGGTACATTGTCGCGCTTTACTGTAAAACTTAAAAGTTCAGGTTCTCCTTTTCTATACACTTTTAGATCTACTTTTGTATTTATAGGGCCTTTAAGCTTATTGACGATTTCATCATTGGTTAAATTTCGTCCAAAAATGGAGTCACCATTGGCGTAGATTATACGATCGCCACCTTTAATTCCAGCTTTGTCGCTCGGACCATTGTCAACGGCTCTTATCACTGTAATCGTATCTCGATAGGTATAAAAATTAACGCCAATCCCTACAAAGTCACCTTTCATGTTTTCGGTAACACGTTGCATATCTTCCTTTGGAATATACACCGAGTGCGGATCGAGGTTTTCTAAAATGCCATTTACGGTAACATCTACAATACTATCGGTGTTTACTTCATCGACATATTCATAATCAATATAATCAATAAGTCTGTTAAGTTTATCCTTTTTACTATTTGATGTAAATAATCTATCCGGGGAATCGGTAAAATTCAATTTACCACCAATAAAAATGCCCGCCGCAATAGCAACGCCTAAAATAAGGGGTAAATATTTTTTTTTCAATTTCATTATGCTTTCAAATCTTCTATTAATTTAAGCTCAATGCCAGCTTTTTCCAGAAACTTCAACCCAGAATTGTCCTTATATGCTTGGGCATAAACAACTCTCACAACCCCTGCCTGATGTATTAATTTACTACATTCTTTACAAGGCGACATAGTAATGTATAAGGTTGCGCCGCGGCAAGATTGTGTAGATGACGCTACTTTTAAAATCGCATTGGCTTCGGCATGTAACACATACCATTTTGTGTAACCTTCTTCATCTTCGCAAAAATTTTCAAAACCTGTTGGTGTACCATTGTAGCCATCAGAAATTATCATTCGGTCTTTAACTATAAGCGCGCCAACTTGTTTACGTTTACAAAAGGAAAGTTTTCCCCATTCCTCAGCAATTCGCAAGTAAGCTTTATCGTATTTAAGTTGTTTATTCTCTGGCATTACTGTAATATAGTTTAACGAAGATACTTGGTTCGTATTTTAATAACAACGCTTGTTCGTTAAAGTTTTATCAAACTTTAATCTAAACTCTTAATTAATTTAAGATAAAAAATCGCTTTTAAGAAGCATTGGTATAACAAGACCTACTACAATCGCCGATACAACCATGATCCAATCGCGCTTTGAAAATCTGAAAATAGTTTGCGTTAAATAGCCTAAAAACAGAACGATAAAAACAATGATAACCTGCGCAAGTTCAATACCAAGGGCGAATTCTAAAAGCGTTAGCAGTTTATTATCATCTCTTCCGACAAGAATTTGAAACTCGCGTGCAAAGCCTAAACCATGAATTAACCCAAAAAATAAGGTTGAAAAAAACAAGATGCCAATTTTTTCCTTTTGAGCTCCTTTCCCTGCTGTGAACACATTAAATAAGGCAACGATTAAAATGGTAATAGGAATTAAAAACTCAACAAGTTGTCCGTTCACGTTAACGACATTATAAGTGGCCAAAACGAGAGATAACGTATGCCCTAACGTGAATACTGATACTAACAATAAAACGCGTTTCCAGTCTTTAAATAAGTAAGGAATAGTAAGCACTATAAGAAATAATACGTGGTCGTAGGCATTAATGTCAAGTACATGGTTGATGCCATATTCTACATTAAATAAGAAATTTTGAAACATAATAATAGGTTATTTGGGTTGTCTCAAATATACAATTAATTAATTTTTTAGCGTATTGGTGTATTTTTTATTTAACTGCGAAAGCATTTCACTAGTAATATCTTCCAGAGAAAATTCATGTTCCCAACCCCAATCTTGTCTTGCATGAGTATCGTCAATGCTTTGTGGCCAACTATCGGCGATGCTCTGTCTAAAATCTGGTGTATAGTTTATGGCAAAGTCTTGAATGTGCTTTTTAATGGATTGAGCAACTTCTTGAGGCGTAAAACTTATGGCTGAAAGATTATATGATGAACGGATTTTAACCGCATTGGCATCAGCCATCATAATATCGACCGTTGCTTTTACGGCATCATCCATATACATCATGGGCAGTTTGGTGTTTTCCAAAAGGAAACAATCGTAGTGTTTATCGGTAATTGCCTTATGGTAGATTTCTACGGCATAATCGGTTGTGCCTCCTCCTGGCAAGGTTTTCCAACTAATAATTCCTGGATAACGTAAGCTTCTTACATCGACCTCATATTTTTTGTGGTAATATTCACACCAACGCTCACCTACCTGTTTTGTAATGCCATACACCGTTGTAGGTTCCATTGAGGTATATTGTGGCGTATTCTGTTTAGGTGTACTAGGTCCAAAAACGGCAATGCTTGATGGCCAAAACACCTTTTTAATAAACTTTTCTTTGGCGAGATTTAAAACATTAAACAGGGAGTCCATGT
>CAXMOQ010000055.1:14284-14617 GCA_964195015.1 uncultured Flavobacteriaceae bacterium
GATGCTTTTCGATACATATTTTTAAGGCAGCATAATCTTGGGCATCAACAATTTCGAAAACACCAGAATTAACAACATCCAAATTACCGTAATTAATATCGCTGGCAACAACATTCTCATCACCATAAATATGTCGTAATTTATAAGTTAATTCAGAGCCTATCTGACCGCAAGCACCTATGATTAATATTCTGGAAGTCATTAAAAAAGGGTTTAAGAATGGTCAAAAGTAAAAAGATTTTATTGATGTCATTAGAATTTAACTCAAAAAAGTTTTTTGATTTATAACAATTTCATGTAATCTAACCATTAAAAAACAATGAATACAATATA
>CAXMOQ010000056.1:0-316 GCA_964195015.1 uncultured Flavobacteriaceae bacterium
TAACTGCAAAGCACCTTCAGGAAGAATATTTGAAGCAATAATTTCTTTAACAACAGCCTCTGTTAAAAAAGACGTATTAGTTGCTGGTTTAACCACTGCAGGAACTCCAGCCATCCAATTGACTGCACATTTTTCTAACATTCCCCAAATTGGAAAATTAAAAGCATTAATATGGATAACCACACCTTTTTTAGGCACCATAATATGATGTGCCATGAAGCGTCCACCACGAGATAAATCGATTGGGTCGCCTTCGACGTGATAGGATTGGTTAGGAAATAATTTTCGCAATGATGCATTGGCGAACAGGTTACCA
>CAXMOQ010000056.1:326-14514 GCA_964195015.1 uncultured Flavobacteriaceae bacterium
ATATCTATCCAACTATCTACTCGCGTTGCTCCTGTTCTGTAACTTAATTCGTAGAATGCATCTTTTCGTTTAACAAGATACAATGCTAATTTTTTTAGCATATTACCACGCTCTTGAAAAGTCATTTTACGAAGAACTTCGCCTCCTTTTGTTCTTCCATATTGAAGGATTTCTCCAAAATCCAATCCTTCTGTATCTGATAACGCAACGATTTCTCCAGTAATAGCGTCGTACATTGGCACACCTTGCCCTTTACCTTCAATCCATTGTCCTGTAACGTAATTTTGTAATTTTTTCATCCTATCCTTAACCCTTTCCAAAGGAAAGGGGATTTATTAGTTGATATAATTTATCATTTTGCTTCAATTCATAAATAAGTTACTATTTATGAGATTCCTGCCTAGGCAGGAATTCGTTCTATTATCGCTGCATAACCTTGTCCAACACCAATACACATAGTAACCAATGCGTATCTTTTCTGTTGTTCTTGCAACTCTAAAGCTGCTGAATAACACACTCTTGCGCCTGTAACTCCAAGCGGATGCCCAATAGCAATCGCTCCTCCATTAGGATTTAATCTTGGGTCATTGTCTGATAATCCCCAAGCACGAGTACACGCTAATGCTTGCGCTGCAAAGGCTTCATTCAATTCAATAACATCTATATCGTCCATTGTTAATCCTGCTTTTGCCAATGCTTTATTAGAAGCTTCTACAGGGCCAATGCCCATAATTCTTGGTTCTACTCCAACGACAGCCGAACTTACTATGCGTGCTAGTGGTTTTAGGTTGTATTTTTTAACAGCATCTTCTGATGCTATGATTGTCACTGCCGCGCCATCGTTTAATCCCGATGAGTTTCCAGCGGTTACGCTTCCGCCCTCAGCTTTAAAAGCTGGACGCAATTTTGCTAATATCTCTTTTGATGTGGTTGGTTTTACAAACTCATCTTTTGAAAACTGAATGGGGTCTTTTTTACGCTGCGGAATTTCAACAGTCATAATTTCTTTAGCCAACCTTCCGTTTTCTTGAGCCTTGGTTGCTTTCATCTGACTCCAATATGCAAATGCATCCTGGTCTTCGCGAGAAATATTGTATTTCTCCACCAGATTTTCAGCAGTATTCCCCATTCCATCAGTTCCATACATTTGATGCATTTTAGGGTTGACAAATCGCCATCCAAAACTGGTATCATACATTTTAGAATCCGATCCAAAGGCGCTTGATGGTTTTGATATTGCGTACGGTCCGCGAGTCATATTCTCAACACCTCCGGCAATAAATACATCACCGTCTCCTGCTTTAATAGCACGATTAGCATGAATGATTGCTGATAAGCCCGAACTACAAAGTCGGTTTACTGTTTCACCTGGAACCGTAAACGGTAATCCCGCCAATAACGAACACATACGCGCTACATTACGGTTGTCTTCTCCTGCCTGATTGGCACAACCCATAATAACATCATCATAAGCTTCTTTTGGAATGTTTGGATTACGCTCTACAATTTCCTTAATTACCATGGCACCCAAATCGTCTGTTCTGACAGCAGACAAAGTGCCTTTGTAACTTCCTATTGGAGTTCTGATTCCGTCTAATATGTATGCTTCTTTCATCCTATCCCAAACCCTTTCCAAAGGAAAGGGATTTTATTTAATTCTACTTCTATTTTATTTTTTAACCCTTCTGCCCTTCGGGTAGCTTCCCTCTAAAAGGGAAGGAATTATTTAGTTACTAGTTGAACTTGTTTTTAATAAATACCTCTAAGGTTTTTAAAACCTTGCAAGATATAATTTACTCTTCCCAATCTTTTGAAGTTCTGTAAACAACACCTTTAAATAAAGCCACTAATTCATCGCCACGTTTGACTTCAATAATATTAAAGCCTAGTTTATTATTTACTTTTTCTATAACAGATACTGCAACTAAATAATCGCCTTCATCTAAAGCTTCAATATGATTAATAGAGGTTTCAATAGAAACTGCATATTTACCATGTGTGTTTGCTGCAAACCCAAACGCTGTATCTGCTAATGCATAACTTATTCCTCCATGTGCTTTGTTCATGCTGTTTAGCATTTCCTTTCTAATGGTGATCGCTACTTTACAGCGACCTATTTCGCTTTCTAAAATCTCGATGCCAAGCCATTGACTATATGCATCTTGACTTAACATTTTATATGGAATTTTTTCTCCTTTCATATTTATATTGTCATTGCGAGGAATGAAATGACGTAGCAATCTGTTTAATGAGATTACTTCACTTCGTTCGTAATGACGATTATTTATTAAAAAACATTTTATTCTCTCTGTTCATTTTTCTTAATAAAGGGGAACATCTATAGCGATCTTCATGATACTCATTATACAATTCATCCAATTTTGTTACACACCAATCAATACCTTTTTCGTTTGCCCAAGCCAACAATCCTTTTGGATAGTTTACGCCTTTGGTCATTGCGTTGTCTATATCTGCTGCTGAAGCTATGTTTAAAAACAAGGCATCTGCTGCTTCGTTGATTAACATTACCAACACACGATCAAAAATGGTTTCACTTAAAGACATCTCGACTTCACTCGACGAGACAGAATCGTTAGTGATTATTTTTCCGTTTTCATCATAGTCATAGTATCCTTTCCCAGATTTTCGTCCTAAATAACCTGCTTCTGAAAAACGTTTTTGTGTAAATGCTGGTTTGTATCTTGGGTCGAAATAAAATGCTGTAAAAACGGTTTCGGTTACTGTGTAATTAACATCATTTCCTATGAAATCCATTAATTCAAATGGTCCCATTCTGAAACCTCCAAGAGTTTTTAAACTCCAATCAATGGTTGTGAAATCTGCTAGTCCTTCTTCATAAATCCTTAACGATTCTCCGTAAAAAGGTCTAGCGACTCTGTTGACTATAAATCCAGGTGTGTCTTTTGCGACTGCAACAACTTTTTTCCAATCGGAAATGGTTTGAACAGTTTTTTCTAATACTTCTTCTGATGTTTGAATTGCAGGAATTACCTCAACCAATTGCATTAAAGGTGCTGGATTAAAGAAATGAATGCCGATGCAACGCTCTGGTATTTTTAACGATGATGCAATTGATGCAATGGATAGACTCGACGTGTTTGATGCGATGATACAATCTGAAGACACATAACTTTCCAGTTCTTTAAAAACTTTTTGTTTGATATCTAAATTTTCAACAATGGCTTCAATGGTTAAGTTTGAATCAGCTAAATCTTTTAGATTATCAACGTAAGCAATGTTATCTTGAATTTTTGATTTTTCAGCTGTATCAATTCGACCTTTTTCAACTAAACGAATTAATATTTTTTCTAGAGCGGATTTTGCTTTGTCCAAAGCGGCTTGATTGGCATCGTATAATTTTACTTTACAACCAGCAGTTGCGGCCACTTGTGCGATGCCACTTCCCATTGTTCCAGAACCAATAATTCCTATGTTCATAATATTGCCCACGAAACTGGGTATCTTATTAATTTAACTTCTATTTTCGATTTTACTTTGTTCTCAATTCGCTCGAACTGACAGTAAAATTATTGATAAGATCCTGAAACAAGTTCAGGATGACAAACCTTCAAAAAGGAAGGTTTGTTACATCTACATTTCCGCCAGAAATAATAATTCCAACGTTTTTATTATTATAATCTTCTTTATTTTTCAACAACGCAGCAAACGCCACTGCACTTGAGGGTTCTATGATGATTTTCATACGTTCCCAAACCAGTTTCATAGCATTCACAATTTCGTTTTCTTCAACGCGTATTATTTTTTCAACCTCTTCTTTTATGATTGGAAAATTTCTATCACCTAAAAAGGTACGCAAGCCATCTGCTATTGTATTTGTACTATCGTTAAATTCTATTTTACCACTTTGTAACGAACGATAGGCATCATCTACATTTATTGGTTCGCCTCCAATAACTTTACAATTATTCGAAAAATATTTTGCTGCAAGAGCTGTTCCTGCAATCAAACCTCCTCCTCCAACAGGTGTGACGATATAATCTAAATCAGGATATTCTTCCAGTAATTCCATGGCAGCTGTTCCTTGCCCATGGATAACATCATCGTCATTTGATGGATGAATAAAAGTTGCTCCTCTTTCAAGTCTCACCTTTTCTGCCATTTCTTCGCGTGCTATTGGCGTAGATTCGCATTCAATAATTTCTCCATCATAACCTCTAACAGCATTCTTTTTTACTTGTGATGCATTTTTAGGCATTACAATATAGGCCTTTGTGCCAATTTGTTTTGCAGCCAATGACAAGGCTTGGGCAAAATTACCAGAAGAATGTGTGACGACGCCTTTATTGCGTTTTTCTTCAGTTAAATTTAGAATGGCGTTTGTTGCTCCACGCATTTTAAAGGCTCCCATTTTCTGGAAATTCTCACATTTAAAATATACTTTGCAACCACATATAGTATCAATTAACTCTGATGTAAGCACAGGTGTTTTGTGAATGTATGATTTCACGCGTTCATGTACTTGTATTAAAGTTTCTTTGTTCATATTCCCACTCTGCCTCTTCGAGACATCTCTCCCAAAGGGAGATAAAAATTACTATTCCCCCTTAAAATTTGGCTTGCGTTTTTCGATAAAAGCTGCAACGCCTTCGGCATAATCATCGGTTCCTGCTGCTTCTATTTGATGTTTAGATTCTAATGCTAATTGTTCCTCTAAAGTATTTGTAAGCGATTGGTTGAATGTTTTCTTTATTAATCCTAACGCTTTGGTTGGCATGTTTGCCATTTTAAATGCTAACTTGTTAACTGCCTCATCAAATTCTTCTGAAGGCACATGTTTATAAATCATTCCCAATCGTTCAGCTTCTTCTGCGCTCACTTTATCGCCTAACATGGCCAATGCTGATGCTTTTTGAAATCCGATTAATCTTGGTAAAAAGAAAGTTCCTGCGCTATCTGGAATTAAACCAATGAGACTAAAAGCCTGAATAAAACTCGCCTTTTCATTGGCAACTACAACATCACAGGCTAGTGCAATATTTGCGCCTGCGCCGGCAGCAACGCCATTAACAGCACCAATGATTGGTTTTTCAATATTTCTTATTCGTAAAATAATAGGATTGTAATGTTCTTCAAGAATTTTTTTGAAACCCGGATTTAATTCTGGTGACGTAACTTCTTTCAAGTCTTGACCTGCGCAAAATGCTTTTCCATTTCCTGTTAAGACTATTGCTCTAACTTGGGGACTCTTTTCACATTCATCCAAAGTGTCTTGTAATCGTAAGGCCATTTCACGATTAAAACTATTAAACACTTCTGGCCTGTTAAGCGTTATATACGCTATGTTATTTTCAATTTTTAATAGAATTGAATTGCTCATACCTTTATTCCCGTGAAAACGGGAATCTTTTTTAGTTATACTTTTATTTAAAATCTTACCTAGATTTCATGGGATTCCTGCCTACGTAGGAATAACAAATTCTGGGTTATAAATAATTCCAATTACATTTTGCCAAGGGTCAAATACACTAGCAACCATTAACTCTCCACCAACACTTGTTGGCTTTTCATGTTCGGTAGCTCCTAATTCAATTAAATGATTGTAAATTTTATGAATATCTTCAACTCCCCAATAAGACATTACATTATCTCCTTTTGATGTTTGATTTTCTTCTTCGGGTAACAAACCTAATTCGTATCCTCCAATGTTAAAACCTACATAAAACGGTTCGTCAAAATAAGGCTGTGTCTCAAAAGCTTTTGCATACCATGATTTTGCCTTTAATAAATCACTCACTTTATATATTGTTGTCCGAAGCCCTAACATATTATTTCATTTATATTGTCATTACGAGGAATGTCCCGATAGCTATCGGGATGACGAGGCAATCTGTTTGATGGGATTCCTTCACTTCGTTCGGAATGACGTTTATTTTAAGCATTTAAAATAATCAAAAGGTTCTTGGCAATCCTCACATTTAAATAAAGCTTTGCATGCCGTTGAACCAAACTGACTCACTAATTTTGTGTTTTGTGAACCACAATTGGTGCACTTTACTAATTTTTTATTTCCTAATAATGCTTCTTTATCTGCTTCAGCTTCTAAAGGTGCTGCTATACCATAATCTTCTAGTGCTTTTCTGCCTTTTGGTGTAATCCAATCGGTTGTCCAAGCAGGTGATAATATTAGTTCTACTTTAGATTTATATCCAGCATTTTGTAACGCTGTATTAATATCGTCTCCAATCACATCCATAGCAGGACAACCACTATAGGTTGGTGTGATTTGGACTTTCACAATATCGTTTTCAATAACAGCAGAACGCACAACTCCCATGTCCATGATGGATAGTACTGGGATTTCTGGGTCCGAAACCTGACCTAGAATTGAGATTAACTTTTTGTTTATATGTTGTTTTTCTACTGTAATCATTTTTTAATTGAGACCTTTCTTCTGCGTTCAAGGTAACATCAAAACACTCGAACTGACAATTCGTTTTTCTTCATGAGATCCTGAATCGAGTTCAGGATGACAAATCAAAGTTTTATCACCATTCCATATTTGGATAGGTACGTTGCATATATTGTAAATCGCTTAACAAATAGCCCATATGCTCTGTATGAATGCCTTGTTTACCTCCTTTTTGAAACCATTTTGATTCCGGAATCTGCAATGTCGCTTCTTCTAAAACTTCTGAAACTCTATTATAATATACATCTTTTAGTTTTGTGACATCTACACCAATGCTTTCATTTACCATCACTTTATCAGCTTCGGTTTGATGGAATAATTCATCTGTATATGTCCATAATGTGTTGATTGCATTCTTGCATTTTTTGGTGACTTTCTGAAGTTCCATCACCTAAACGCTTTACCCAATCTGTAGAAAATCGTAAATGATAACTCACTTCTTTAATCGATTTAATTGCAATAGCCGAAATCGTTACATCACAGCTTTTTTGTAATTCTTGTAAAAACAATAAATGATATACGTCGAATAAAAATTGACGCACCATAACATAGGCGAAATCTGTATTTGGCTGTTCTACTAATAATACATTGAAATATTCGCGTTCTCTTCTTAAGAAGGCAATATCGTCTTCTGTAGTATTATTTCCTTTTAATTTTGCAGCGTATTGGTAATAGCTTCTTACTTGCCCTAACAAATCCAATGAGATATTCGTGCAGGCAATATCTGTTTCCAAATTTGGGCCGTGACCGCAAAGTTCTCCTAAACGTTGACCGAGAATTAGGCTGTTGTCTGCTATCCCTAGGATGTAATTGTATAAATTGTTATTCATAATGAATGAATTTGAAATCGAAGTCGAAGTTGAAATCGAAGTCTTTCAATTAATGTTTTTAATTCTTGTTACAATAATTCGAATAAGTTGATCATTTTCATCTTTCAACGGCAATAATGCTTCTTCAGAGAATAATTTAGCTATAGTTTGAATATTCAAATTTCGCAATGATTCTCTTAATTCTTTCAAGCAAATTCTTAATTTATTAATTTTATCTTTATCAGTTCCAGCGCCTAAAACTTCTCCATAATTTAATGCTGATGAACATGATGATCTTATAAGTTGTTTCGCTAAATAGTCTCCTGCATAAGACATTGGCTTTTTATCATATAATAAAATAATTAGAGCTGCAAAATCTTCTAAACGCTCTGTTAAATCAAACTTTATATCACTCATTTTTTCAATTTCATTTTCAACTTAAATTTCAACTTCAACTTCGATTTCAATTTATGAGACCCTGAAACAAGTTCATGGTGACAGCAAGCTGTCACATATATTTTACTTCGTCTGGCAGCTCATAAAATGTTGGATGCCGATATACTTTATCTTGAGCTGGTTCAAACATTTCACCATTATGCTCCGGATTAGAAGCCGTAATATTTTTAGATTCTACAACCCAAATACTTACGCCTTCATTGCGTCTTGTGTAAACATCACGTGCATTTTCCAGAGCCATTTCTGCATCTGCTGCATGAAGACTCCCAAAATGACGATGTTCCAATCCGTTTTTACTTCTTACGAAGACTTCCCAAAGTGGCCAGTTTTTTTTCATAGTATTACCCACAAAAGTGGGTGTCTTTTTAATTGAACTTCTATTCTTTATGAGATGCTGAAACAAGTTCGGCATGACATAACTTGAGATTCCTGACTACGCAGGAATATGTTGTTTTTCTTTTCTTTCTTCATTCTTGGAGGCATGAGCCATGGCCGCATCACGAACCCATTCTCCACGTTCCCAAGCACCAACTCTTGCACTCATGCGTTCTTTATTACATGGCCCATGACCTTTTACGACTTGCCAAAATTCGTCCCAATCAATTTCACCGAAATCATAATGACCTGTTTCTTCATTCCATTTTAAATCCGGATCTGGAATGGATAAACCAATTAAATCAGCTTGCGGAACGGTTTGATCTATAAATTGTTGACGCAAGTCGTCATTCGATTTACGCTTTAATTTCCATTTCATCGACTGTTCTGTATGCACAGATTCTGCATCTGTTGGCCCAAGCATCATTAATGACGGCCACCACCAACGGTTTAATGCATCTTGTGCCATTTCTTTTTGCTCTGGAGTTCCGTTAGCCAACTTTACCATAATTTCATAACCTTGACGCTGATGAAAGCTTTCTTCCTTACAAACTCTAACCATGGCTCTTGCGTAAGGTCCGAAAGATGTGCTGCACAATGGTACTTGATTTATAATAGCTGCACCATCTACCAACCAGCCAATGGCTCCCATATCGGCCCAAGTAACAGTTGGATAATTAAATATGCTTGAATATTTTGCTTTTCCAGAATGCAACTGCTCATATAATTCATCGCGAGAAATACCTAAAGTTTCGCATGCGCTGTATAAATATAATCCATGACCTGCTTCGTCCTGTACTTTTGCCAATAATGCAACTTTACGACGTAATGAAGGCGCTCTGGTAATCCAGTTCCCTTCCGGAAGCATCCCAATAATTTCGGAATGCGCATGTTGTGACATCTGCCTAATATGGGTTTGTCTGTATTTTTCGGGCATCCAATCCTTCGGCTCAATTTTTTCATCTCGTGCAATTCGCGCTTCAAATTGTACTTCTAAATTTTTTATTTGTTCTTCACTCATTTTCCTAGAGTTAATAGTTAACAACTAAAAGTTAACAGTTTTATATTTTATGGATTCCGCATCGCGTGCGGAATGACAAATTAATTATACATCATAATCGACAATAACCTTATCACTTGTCGGTACTGCTTGACAGCTTAACACAAAGTTGTTGGCTACCTCTTTTTCTTCAAGCGCATAATTGACTTTCATTTCAACAGATCCTTCAAGCACTTTACATTTACAAGTACTGCAAACGCCTCCTTTACAAGCAAAAGGTAAATCGGCTCCGGCTGCCAATGCGCCATCAAGAATGGTATCAAAATCATCATCCATAATGAAATGGAATTCTTTCCCACCGTCAATTACAGTTACTTCTGTTCCCTCGGTCTTGCTTTCTAAAACTTCGGCAATATGCCTGTTTTCTTCTTCGGAACTTCCTGAAAAGAAGAGCTCGTAATGTATTTTATCTTTTGATAAACCAGCTGCTTGCAATTCATCACGAATTAAAAAAATCATATCCTGTGGCCCACAGACAAAACAATGATTTGTATCTTCAATATCAATGAACGTTTTAGTTAAAACGGCTAATTTTTCTTTATCAAAACGACCGTTCAAAAATGAAATATCACGCTGTTCCTTTGTTAAGAAATAAAACACCTGAAACCTTCCGAAAAATTCATTTTTAAGTTGCTCAATTTCCTCCTTAAAGATAATTGATTTTACGGTGCGATTCAAATAAAACAATTTGAAAGTGCTTTTTGGTTCTTTCTGTAAATGTGTTTTAATAATTGAGAGTATAGGCGTAATACCGCTTCCCGCAGCAAAGGCTATATAATTTTTTGACGTTTGGGGTTCAATCTCAAGGTAGAATTCTCCATGAGGAGGCATGACCTGTAATACATCTCCTTTTTTAAGTTTAGAAAAGGCGTAATTTGAGAAAACACCTTCTCTGATGGTTTTTACAGCGACTTTCCAAATACCCTCAACAGGGCTTGAACATAAAGAATAATTCCTTCGAATATCTTCTCCGTTAATCTCTTTACGAAGCGTTAAATGTTGACCTTGTTTAAATTTGAAGGTTTCTTTAAGATTATCAGGGATATCAAAAGTGATGACTACACAATCTTTTGTTTCCTTGTATATATCTGCAACTGTTATGTTATAAAAATCTGCCATTTATTCACTTTTCAAACCTTCAAGGTTTATGAAACCTCGCAGGTTAGTTAACACGACAAACTAACAATTGTTAGTTTACTTTACAAATTTACAAAAATTAGACAAACTATTTAATAATTCCCGTTAATAATACATTACTTAAGTTGGCTGATAAATTTACATGTTGCAAATCTTCTTTATCAGGAATCCAAATGTAAAGTGATCGAAGGGTTGATAGTACAGAAAACAGCATCACTTCGGCGTTAGAATCAGACAACTCTTTATTTATAATTCCTTGTTCTATAATTTGCCTAAAATTATCTTCATAATTTAATCGTAACTGTAAATAATAATCGAGATGTTCTTCTAAATGCATCCAATCATTATTAAGCGATGCCATGCCAAAAGGATTATTTGTTGTAATACTTACATGAAGGTTAACTATATCTTTAAGTTTCTCAATACTATTATTATTGGAGTCTTTTATAATCGCCATGCCTTGTGTAAATTCCTCTGCCAAAGAAATTATAATATTCGAAAGTATTTCTTGTTTTGAGCTAATGTGGTTGTACAAACTTGCAGCCTTTATTCCCATCGCTTTTGCAATGTCACGCATAGTCACTGCACTATAGCCTTTTTCTTTAAAGAGGCTTGTAGAGGTTCTAATAATCTCGTCTTTTCTGGTTTCTTGTTTCAATTCGGATTTCTATTTTATTATTGTAAATTTATATAAAAAAGAAGACTATGGGATTTTTAGATTTTATATTTGGAAATGTAGATAAGAAAATAAAAGATTTTCAGTCAAGAGGTGCCATAATATTGGATGTAAGAACAAAAAGAGAATACGATTCGGGCGCCATAGTTGGTTGTAAACATATTCCGTTACAAGATTTACACCAGCGTTTTGAAGAATTAAAACAAATAAATAAACCTGTTATTGTTTATTGTGCCAGCGGTGTACGATCTACTAAAGCAACAAAATTCTTAAACTTGAATAATATTGAAGCCATTAATGGCGGTGGCATAAAGCACTTAAAAAAGATTCTTGCTAAATAAGTTGAAATTGAGTAATTTAGGTCGCAACCTTCAATTCAAATTTTATGGAATTAAGTAGACGACAGTGGTTAAAAACTACAACACTAGCAGGCGGTTTTACATTGTTCAATGGGATTCATGCTTTATCCGCCGGAGAAATCAAGAAATTCAACCCTCGCAAACTAACCAATCCTATTCGATTAAGTTCGAACGAAAATCCTTATGGCCCATCAGAAAGGGTTCGGAATGCTGTTAAAAATGCATTTGATGATGGTTGCAGATATCCTTATTCTTACGCTAGTGATTTAGCTAAAATGCTAGCAAACAAGCATGGCGTTGGCACCGAAAGCATTATAATTACCGGCGGATCTACAGAAGGTTTAAAAATAGCTGGAATCACATTTACCGCTGATGGTGGAGAAATTATAGCCGCTAAACCCACTTTTTTAGCCATGATGCAATATGCCGAAATGTGGGGAGCCAATATAAATTGGGTTCCTGTTGATGAGAATTTAGGTTACGACTTGAATGAAATTGAAAGGCGAGTTACATCCAAAACAAAAATGGTTTTTATTTGTAATCCAAATAATCCTACATCTACATTGTTACCAGCTAACACGCTTACAGATTTTTGTACTTCTATTAGCAAAAAAGCTATTGTTTTTAGTGACGAGGCCTATTACGAATACATTGAATACTCTAATTACCCATCAATGGTTGATCTTGTTAAAAAAGGAGAAAACGTTGTGGTCTCAAAAACATTCTCAAAAGTTTATGGCATGGCAGGCATGCGTATTGGTTACTTAATAGCTAAACCCGAACTCGCTCAAAAAATTAGACGTAATGTAGTTGCCATGAGTAATGTTTATGCCATTGAAGGTGCTAAAGAAGCCTTGAGAGATGATGAATTCTTTAAATTCTCGATTCAAAAAACCAACGAAGCCAAATCGATAATTTATAATACTCTAGATCATTTAGAGTTAAACTATATTAAATCTAATGCTAATTTTATATTTTTCAAATCTGGAAGAAATATTAATGACCTTGGGAAACAAATGTTAGGCAAAGGCGTTAGAATCGGTCGTCCTTTTCCGCCATTTTACGATTGGTGCAGAATAAGTACCGGAACACTTGAAGAAATGGAATTATTTTCGAAAAGTTTAATTTCTTTATATTAAATCAAGTTATTCTTTTTTGCTTTTTGAACGGCTTTTATATTTTTATAAACTTGAAGTTTTCGCCACAAGTCATAAAAAAAAAGCATTAATTGCAATTTCCAAGAGAAATTAAAACAACTAATGCCTTTAAGAATACTGATTAATAGCAGATTAAAAGTAATTCATAATTTAATCTCTTTATTATCTTTTCGATGAAATGCATATAAAAATGATTAAGCGTGACAGTTAAGACGGTTTTTTTATTTAAATAAAAATATTTTAGAACGCGATGTGAGAATATTTCACACGGAGTTGTCCTATTTTATTTTCCAGATGTTCTAAAAATTGTATATGTGCTTTAGACTTTGGGTTGAAGGGCTTGTGTCGTAATCCTTTTTGAATAGACTCTACTTCATCCATGATTGAATAAACTTCAGCAGACATCCAAACCGCTTTAAATTTTTTCCAAATATAGTTAATGGCGGTATCGTTTGGATGAATCATGTCGTCTGTATAAAAACGATAATCCCGAAGCTCATCCATCATGATTTCGTAAGATGGGAAATAGCACGATTGATGATTAGCGATTGCTGATTTTTGATTTAAGGACTGATGAATTGCTGAAATTAAATGCGCTTTACTTTGTGTGTTTTCAATAAATCCGTCTTTAAGATGACGCACTGGTGAAACCGTGTATATAAATTGAATATTAGGGTTTACCAAACGTATTTGTCTTTCAATATTTTCTAAACTTGAAGTAATTTCCTCTATAGATAAAATCTCTTTTTTGAATTGCTTTTGAGGTACTTTATGGCAATTCGCCACTTTGGCTTCCGTCTCAATATCTCTATATACCCAAGCTGTACCAAGTGTAATGATGACGTGTGAGACGTTGTTAAGTTGTTGCGCTGTTAAATTTATTTGTTTGTTAAGCTCTTTTAACAAATTTTCTTTTGAAGTGCTGCTTAATTTGGAATGTGCGTCAAAACAATGCCAGCGTTCATTATGAAAGAAAATATCTTCCTCGGTATATTTTTTCTGATTAATGGCATTTGTAACAAGTCGCTCGATGGCTATTGGATGAAATAAAATCCCAAATGGATTGATGGTATTTTGAAATTTATAATAGTTTAGTTTTTCTCCAATGTTTTCAACAAAACAAGATCCAAGTAATAACACGTTGGAATTATAATCAATTTGATTATGCAATTGAGATTGTAACGATATTTTGGTTTGTAGTTCCATTTTCCATCTAGCAAAGAGGTTAATATTTTCTTTTCTCGCAAAGCCGCAAAGGCGCAAAGTTGCAAAGAGGTTTACAAACTATTTACAATTCTTGTAATTCCTGTCTTTATTAAAGGGCTATTGAAATTTATAAGCAATCCCAATTTTAAACCTGTGAGTTTTAAATAAGTCAACAATTGTTTTGGATGAACTGGATGAATTTCTATCACAGATTTTATTTCAATAATAACTTTATTTTCAACTATTAAATCTGTGCGAAATCCTAAATCAAGCTTTTTATCTTTCCAAATAACAGGTAAAGCCTTCTGACGCTCAACTTTTAGTCCTATTTCAGTAAGTTCTGAATACAATATCTCCTCATATACAGATTCTAATAATCCAGGACCAAGATTTACGTGAATATGATAGCAACAATCAACAATAATTGAAGCTAAATCATTTTCGTAATATTCATCTTTGTCTTCGTCCAAATTACTTTGCGTCTCTGCGCCTTTGCGAGACT
>CAXMOQ010000057.1:0-14323 GCA_964195015.1 uncultured Flavobacteriaceae bacterium
TGATAATAACCAGAAATATCGACACCAAAAGTACTTGCTGATGTAGCATCTGTATCGCCTACATCTAATTTTAAATCTGAATTCATAAACCGCATGCCAACCGACATGGCAAATTGATCATTTAAACGCAAAGCATAAGACGCATCAATCGCTAATTCGTTTGGTCGTTGAATCAAGGCTTCTGAAAATTCATCTTGTACAAACTCAATATCTCCTAAAGAAAAATATCTAAAACTTGCCGCAAATGCAGCACGTTCATTAATACGATTGAAGTATGTGATGTTTCCTAAAAAGATATCGTTTACCAATTTACTTAAATATGGTGTATAACTTATTCCAATCCCTTGTTTCGCCGTTGAAAATGCATATTTCGATGAATTCCATGATTGCGAAAAACCATCAACTGATGTGGCCACACCCATATCTCCCATGCCTGCAGCACGAGCATCTGATGCTATTAATAAAAAAGGCATTCCTGTTGTGATTACCCTAGAATCATTAGGGTCTTCGATTATTGTAGTTTGTGCGTTTGTTTTTACAACCAAAAAAAGGATTGCTATGGTTAAAAAAGCTGTTTTCATGTATAAAATTTATTTAGCAAATATAATTGTTTATTATAGTATTACAAGTTTCTCGATTTTTTCTACTTTCTTGTTTAACAAATTTGAACGTGCGGTAAGTTTATAAATATAAACCCCTTTACCAATTTTGTCTCCAAAGTCATCACGACCATCCCAAATAATATCTCGTGATAATGATGAAGCGCCTTTGTTACAGCACTCTGCAGTGTTTGTTTGCCCGTTTAACGTTCTTACCAATTTTCCTGAAACCGTGAATATCTGTATAGAAACGTCTAAAGGGTCGGAACTATTGTGATTAAACCAAAATTCTGTATAACTTACAAATGGATTTGGGTAATTTAGAACGTTATTTATAACCAACTCCTGGTCTTTGTCGAAAACAACAAACTGAATTTCTGTAATTGAGGAATTATTATAAACATCCCAAGCCTTAAGGGTTAAAGTATGTAATCCAGGCTCTAGATTTCTTAAAGGGTAACTCACTGTTCCTTTTTGGTAGTCATCAACTTCGGTTTGATAATAATCGTTTAACACAAAAGGTTTGGTTTCGTCTCCATCAATAATAGCGACAATATCATGACCAATACCACTTGCTGTATTAATGCCATTTTCATCTTCTAATTTTGCCAATAAACTAGGAGATTCATTGGTGATTCCACCAGAAACGAAATTTTCGTCATTCATATAAAGCGCAACTGTTGGCCCAGTATTATCTTCGGCAGCGTTTTCATTTAGACCACCAATTTCCAAAACGTTAATGCTTACGCCTGCTTGATCCTGAATTGGACTTTCGGTTTTAGCATAAAAACTTACTCTACCATAACCCACAGGAATACCAATATCTTTTGGCACTACAAAATCGAACTCAAATTGCCCGTTTGTTATGGAAGCCTGCCCTCTAAAAATAATTTCCCCTAAAGTTGTGTAATCTAACTTTATAAGTTGACCAGCCAATCTGGTGCCATCATTGGCGAGTGTTTGCCTGTCCAGTTCTTTATCGTAAATGGTTGTAGAAAGTGTACCGTTATATGAACTTAAGACATTTCCAGAAATATCGGTAACTTCTCCAGAAAGTTTAGCATGACTTAATGCTTTTAAAGTATCTGTCGCCTGACCAACGGGAACATCATTAATTTTGGTTAATCGAATGTTCGGTTTTGGAAATGTTAATTTCATGGCAGGATCACCTATAAAAAAGACCAATCGTCTTTGACCTATACCAGAAATTGAAGGGTCATTTTTAGTAAGCCTTAAAGCTTCGGCCATAGAAGGATATTCATAATCCTGATAATTATCATTGTCACTAAAAGAAAAAAGATATTCTTCTAATATATTATTAAAGGTAATACCTGTACTAACAAAAATTTGTCGTGTTGTTGTAATTAACCCAATAGCACCTCCAGTTTTATTCCAATAGGTATACTCTCCGGCAGTTTTTCTAAACGGATTATCAAACTTTGTGTATTCACAAGTAACCGTCACAAAACAATTAAGTCGGCATACATTACTTAAATTTTGTGCATCGGGAATTTCCAATATTCGCTCTTGCATTAAACCATCTTCACCACCATGGCCGAAATAGTTAACAACTAAAGCACCCTTTTCAATGGCATTTATAAAGGTTTCTTTAGCTTTCGGATAGCGTTCACCACCTGCCGATGTCTCTTGCTGAAATGAATCTGAATGAATTTTTGTAACATTAATAAATGGTTTTTCTTGTGCGACCATATTACCAATATTATCGGTTGTAGATTGAATTATGCCTTCCCAATCTTGATCGACATCATCTGAAACCACAATAAAATTATTTCTCCAGCTTCCATAAGAGGCATCAATATAATAGGATTCAATTTTCGCAATAATATCATTGGCACGCTGTGGTGTATCAGCAAGGATTCTCCCTACGGCAATGTCTAGTTTATCTGAAGACGCCATAGTCCCTTCATTATCATCCATCATCCCGTAAAAATCATCAGAAATAAATGAACTTGTAAGGTTAAAACTGTTATAGGCATGCCATGACGGTACAATGTTGGTATTGTTAGGAACACGATCTTTATAATCAAACGAGCCATCTCCGAATAAACACAGATATTTAATTCTATTTTCGGGAGCACTTGCATTATCGTAAACATACTTCACCAAATTACGAATAGCGCCTACATCTTGATTGCCAGAACTAAACTCGGTATAGACCTCATCCAATGTTACTACTTTTACATTCAATTTATATTGATCTCTGTTTATTTGTGCTAACTGTTCGGCTTGATTAAGCATATTGTTCGGAGCAACAATAATGTAATCAATATCTTGAAACTGTCCTTGTGCATCTAAAAACAGCGTGCCTTTTAAATTTTGATTATTCACTGTGATATTAGAATCCCTTAAAGGTTCAAAATAATCAAGAGATGTTACAGCGACATACGTTTTTAACGTTCCCAAAGCTGAAGTAAAGCTTATATCAGAATCGGTATTTACATAGTTTGTGACATTATACAAATCGGTGACATCCCAGATTTCTGATATGTCGGATGTATTCGTGATGTTATATTGACCAATACCGGCCATTTGTACCACGGCATTATGTTTAAATTGAAACTGACTCCCCGAAAACTTTAATGCTCTTGTGGCTTCAAGAGAAATATAATCTAAATAGGCCAACGCACTTGGATTACCGGCATTATCGAAAACCAAATTAACCGATATATTTGAAGAACTTACATTTACATTTCCAATAAACGAAGCACCGCTTGCCAAATTGGGCTCGGTTGCTCCAGAGATATTCAAACTTGTTATAACATTGCTATTAACATTAACTTGCATTGAGGTTTGTGTTTCGGAAGTTGCAGCTACATAAACCTTTAATTGTACAGGCTCGCTACTTACCAAATCTGGGAACTCAAATTCGAAGACTTTGTTATTTTCAATATCAAAACGATCACCAAACCAACGTCTCCCAACTTGTACGAGGTTAAATTCATCAACTTCATGAAACTGGTACTCCTGAAATGTGTCTATCATCAAGTCTACAGATCCTGTTGGTTGTGAGAAAGGTTGAATGCGTTTCCCCGATTCCGAACTAATATTTATATAATAGTATGTTTTATCGGTATAGCAATTTATATTGGTGTTACTTTCTAAATTATACACCTTTGGACCTTGCGCATAAAATAAAATATAGTCTTCATTATTAAAAACACCATCCTCTTCACCAACGACTTTAATGGCGTTCTCTGTTAAATCAAATGGATGGTTCACAGCATTCGCATAGGGCATCATCCGGCCTCCATTACCAAAAAGTCTTAAATTTTTAGGGTTAATATTATTGGTGTTCACACCTAGTTGATCTAAAAAACTTTTAGAGATTTTAAAAACTCCAGTAGTGTCCACATAAAAACGGTACCAATCGCCGGAATTTAAAACTGAATTGGTAATGGTTCTTGATGCAAGACTATTTTTAGCAGTAACTATTGAACGATTGTTCAAGTTTGAATCATAGTTTACCGTAAAGGTTGTTACCTTTTTATAAGTACCGTCGCTATCCTTTATAATGGGCGACACTTGTAAAAACGCATAACGCTTCCCTCTTGCGACAGAATTTTTAAGACTATACTCTAATTGTTTGGGAATCGTGGTTTTATCCAACCCAAATAAATCCTGATTAGATATGGTAGTATAAGCAACATTACTTATAGTAACTGAAGTTTCATTAATAATATCAGAAATTTTCCATTGCGCTATAAACTGTACGCCGTTTTCAATACTATAGTCAAAATTTTCCTTGTTAAACGCTGGTATCTTAACAGTATAATCTCCTGTTGAGATTGTTTTGTAATCTTCCCAACCAATGTTAAACCGTTTTTGTTGGGGAAAAATTACAAGTGAAGTAAAAAAAGCAAGAAGTAAAAATCTCTTTTTCATTGCATTAATAACGTTATTAATGGGCTGTTATTATCAAAAAATAAACAATTTAAATAAACGTTTCAAAAGTACAATAATAAATTAGTAAAAAGTGCGTTTATAAGAGACGAAATATGGAATAAATTGATCAAAAACATCGATGTAATGTGTGATAAATAGGGTGAAATACACTTTTTTTAATCAAAATTCATGAAATTGCTTGCATTATTAGCTTTAATTCTTATATTGCAAGACCAAAAATAATATTAGCTTACTTAAAGATATGGATATGAAAAAATTAGTAACATTCAGGGTTTTGTTAGTCCTGGCGCTATTTGCAGCGACTACTAGTTGTAAAAAATCATCAAGTTCTAAGAACAGTTCTAGAGCTACAGGATGGCAAATTAATGCCCGAGAAGGTGGTTTTCAATACAATACTGACTTCAAAGAGCAAGAAACTGCACCTGGACTTGTATTTATAGAAGGGGGAACTTTTACCAAGGGTAAAGTTCAGGACGATGTCATGCATGATTGGAACAATACTCCAAATCAGCAACACGTACAATCATTCTATATGGATGAGACTGAAGTCACCAACATGATGTATCTGGAGTATTTGGACTATGTAAAAAGAGTCTACCCACCAACAGACGAAAATTATAGAGCCATTTACCACGGCGCCTTACCAGATACGCTGGTTTGGAGAAACCGTTTAGGGTACAATGAGGTCATGACAGAAAACTATTTACGTCATCCAGCATACAGAGAATATCCTGTAGTTGGTGTAAGTTGGATTCAAGCTGTAGAATTTGCAAATTGGAGATCAGACCAAGTCGCACAATTTTATCTACAAAAAGAAGGCTATTTAAAACGTGATTCTCATCTTACCGATGTATCTGCCGATTCTAACTTTAATACAGAGACCTATATAAATGCTCCTACCTTAACTTTTGGAGGAAATGAAGAAGTTATTAATGGCGATCAAAGAAGAAGTAGAAATTCACAAACCGATGCAGACGGCAATCCAATTAATATATATGCTAGAAGAGAGTCTGGAGTGATTCCAATAAGTTATAGATTGCCAACAGAAGCCGAATGGGAATACGCCGCTTTGGGTTTAACCGAAATAAGAAGCTACAATGTATATAGAGGGCGTAAAAAATATCCTTGGAACGGACAATACACACGTGCCGGAAAACGAAAAATACGTGGTGACCAATTAGCTAACTTTAAACAAGGCAAAGGTGATTACGGCGGAATTGCAGGTTGGTCTGACGATGGTGCAGATATTACAAACGAGGTAAAATCGTATGCTCCAAATGATTATGGCTTATATGATATGGCTGGTAATGTGGCCGAATGGGTTGCAGATGTTTACAGACCTATTGTTGATGATGAGTTCACTGACTTTAACTATTACCGTGGAAATGTCTATACAAAAAATTCTATTAATGATGATGGTACGATAATCGTTGTGACTTCAGAAGATATTGTTTTTGATACCTTAAGTAATGGTAAAGTTATAGCCAGAAATATGCCTGGAGAAATATTACAAGTTCCGGTTGATGAAGATGAAACCTATTTAAGAACAAATTTTGACAAGAGTAATGAAATAAACTTTAGGGATGGCGATAAACAATCTTCACGTTACTTTGAAAGTTTTAATAACGATGATGAAGGTTCCGAAGATCCTTCAGCCGAGACAAGGAAAATGTATAACTCTCCAAAACATTTAGTAGATAAAGATTCTTTAGGAAATTTAATTAGAGAATACGATAAGTCAAATGAAAGAACATCTTTAATTAATGACGAAGTTCGAGTCTATAAAGGGGGTTCATGGAAAGACAGAGAATATTGGTTGGATCCCGCTCAAAGGCGTTATTTTCCACAAGATATGGCAACCGATTATATTGGTTTTAGATGCGCCATGTCACGTGTTGGCTCAAAATCGAAAGCCAAAAACAAAACAAAAAATTAGTATACGCCATACATAATTAAAAAAGTCCTAACCATTGTTAGGACTTTTTTTATACTTTTAATTCATGAACATAGAACAGCTGCATAATTTATTTCTACAATGTCATCTTGTATGTACCGACACAAGAAAAGTCTTAAAAAACGACATGTATTTTGCACTTAAAGGCGAGCATTTTAATGGCAATGCATTTGCAAATGAGGCCATTAAAAAAGGAGCAAAATATGCTATCATTGATGAAGAAGCATTTTGCCATATACCCCAGACTATTTTAGTGCCGAATGTGTTGGAAACCCTTCAGGAATTAGCAGCTTTCCACAGAACTTATTTAAATATTCCTATTATTGCAATTACTGGAAGTAACGGAAAAACAACAACCAAAGAACTCATTAACATTACACTTTCTAAAAAGTATAAAACAGTAGCGACTATTGGCAATCTAAACAACCATATAGGTGTGCCCTTAACACTGCTTTCAATGGATAAGGCTACCGAAATAGGTATCGTAGAAATGGGTGCAAATCATTTAAAGGAAATTGAATTTCTATGCCATATTGCAAAACCCGATTATGGCTATATAACCAACTTTGGGAAAGCTCATTTAGAGGGCTTTGGTAGTTTAGAAGGTGTCATTAAAGGGAAATGTGAGCTGTACGACTATTTAAAAGTGAATAAGAAAATCATTTTTGTAAATGGCCATGATGCCACTCAAATAGAAAAAACAAAACACTCCAAAATATTTCTGTTTGGCAAAACAAATAACCACTTTGATGTTTCAATAGACTTTGTTAGAGCAAACCCTTTTGTAAAATCAAGCTATAATCATCTGGAAATTCAGAGCCAGCTTATTGGTGAATATAATTTTAATAATATTTCGGCAGCTATAGCCATTGCCAATTATTTTAAAGTTGAAGATGAACAAATAAAAACAGCTATCGAAAGTTATATTCCATCTAACAATCGTTCACAAATTATAAAAAAAGGCACGAATAAAATTATTCTTGACGCCTACAATGCCAACCCAACAAGCATGGCCGCCGCATTACATAATTTTGAAAAACAGAAAGGTGAACATAAAATAGTTATACTAGGTGATATGTTTGAACTTGGAAATTCGACAAAAAAAGAACATCAACACATCGTTAATCTATTTGCTTCATTAAAGTTAGAAAATATTATTTTAATTGGTGAGAACTTTTTCAAGACCGAAGTATCTACCAAAAGCATATTGGTTTTTAAGTCTTTCGAAACATTTAAAGATGGTTTTGATTTGGCATTAATTAGAAACACAACATTTTTAATTAAAGGGTCTCGTGGGATGGCTTTGGAGCGGGTTCTGAAATTACTATAACGAAAAAAAATCTTAATGCAAGCTTTATCATTTATAAAAACAAAAATCCCAACGCAAAAATGCATCAGGATTGTGCTTGATGTGGGTCATACTGGATTCGAACCAGTGACTTCTACCCTGTCAAGGTAACACTCTAAACCAACTGAGTTAATGACCCGATTATATTGTAAATATATTATTATTTTTCAAATTTGGTCAACAAAAAACATCCGAAAAATAAAAATCCTAAAGTTATTTAACTTTAGGATTTTGTGGGCGCAGAGGGATTCGAACCCCCGACCCCTTGGGTGTAAACCAAGTGCTCTGAACCAACTGAGCTATGCGCCCCGATTATTGGACTGCAAATATAGATTAGTTTTTTATATAGCAAAAGGTTTTTTTGAAAAAAATTAAATTATTTCCGCAACCACAAAAGTACTACCTCCTACAAAAATCAAATCGCTTGAATTCGCATGTATTAACGCTGAATTATACGCTTCTTTTACTGAATTATACGTCACTGAAACTAACCCAAAATCCTTAAAAAATGTATTTAATGTATTGGCATCCATCCCACGGGAAATATCTGGTTTGCATAAATAGTAGATCGCTTTTTTTGGTAACAATCCAATAATTGTATCCAAATCCTTATCGTTTACTACGCCAAAGACAATATGTAAAGCTTCAAAATCTTCATTTAATAGTTGCTGCATCACATAAGTCAATCCTTCTCTATTATGTGCTGTATCACAAATAACCTTTGGATGGGATTGTAAAACTTGCCAGCGCCCTCTTAAACCTGTATTCTTTACTACGTTTTTTAATCCTTTTTCAATCTGTTGTTCAGAAATAACAAATCCTTTTTGCCGAAGTTCGTTAATTGTTTGAACTGCCGTTTTAATATTCTTGTATTGATAACTTCCTTTTAAATCACTTTTATAAGCTTCCATAATCGCTTTATCTGCAAAAATGATTTTAGCGTTTTTCTCTTTAGAAATATTATAAAAGATTTCTTTAATTTCATTTTGAGTTTCCCCAATAACCACAGGCACATTTTGTTTGATGATGCCTCCTTTCTCGAAGGCAATGGCTTCTAATGTGTTTCCTAAAAATTGTGTGTGGTCTATCCCAATATTTGTGATTACTGAAACTTCTGGTGTAATAATATTTGTAGAATCTAATCGGCCACCAAGCCCAACTTCAATAAAAGCAATATCAACCTTTTGTTTTGAAAAATAATCAAACGCCATACCAACAGTCATTTCGAAAAAAGACAATGTATTTGCTTCAAAAAAAGATTGGTGTTGCATTATAAAGTCTGTAACGAATTGCTCGCTTATGTCGCTACCATTAATCTTAATACGTTCCCTAAAATCTTTTAAATGCGGCGATGTATAAAGCCCAACTTTAAAGCCTGCTTCCAGCAAAATGGAGGCCAATATATGGCTCGTTGAACCCTTTCCATTTGTTCCAGCAACGTGAACCGACTTGAATTTAGATTCCGGATGGTTTAAATATTCTGAAAGTTTAAGGGTATTCGATAAATCTTCTTTATATGCCGATTTCCCTTGATGTTGATACATTGGAAGTTGAGAGAACATCCAATTAACAGTATCCTGATAGGTCATTCGTTATTGTCCTAAATTGAAATTTACTTTAACAAAACCAATTTGCTTTGTCGGTGCTTTAGCATCTGGTCGCCATTTATGAGATAAGGCAATTTTCCGAGCAGGCTCTAACAAGCATTGGGCTGTATTAGTCGTTCCCTTTACCCCTGGCGTGGCCTCTACAACATTTCCGTTTTGGTTAACCACAATCTTTACAATAACAAGTCCGGATTCGTTACAATCCTGCTTAAGTGTTTTATAAGTTGCTTTACCTCTGCCATTAAGTCCATAACCCACACCGCCACTTCCGGTTCCGGGTTCTCCAAAATAACTAGGCGCATAAGGGTTACCATCCAATTGTCCTTTATCGCCAACCTGATTATCGTTACCTTCACTTCCTGATGTGCTGCCATCCGATTTGCTAACGCCACCAATTAACGCATCAAGTTTTTTCTTCTTTTCATCTTTAATGCGCTTTTCTTCTGCAATACGTTCTGCTTCTGCTTCAGCTTCTGCTATAGCCTTTGCTTCTGCCGCCTTTTGTTTTTTAATCGCAATGGCTTCTTCAGTATCTTGGGTTAGCACCTCTTCTTTAACCTCCCGTGGCTTTGCAACTTCCGGTTGGGATTCCTCAATCTTTGGTTGCTCTTCAATCTTTTTGGGTTCGGACTTGACTGGCTTTTTTGGTTGAATATTACCTTTGCCGAAATCTGAATTCCCAAAGTTTACAGCAACACCATATTCAATTGGTGGATCCATATAAGGAGGTCCAACAACAAACAAGAGCAACACTAAAATGATCGCAATTAATGTGGTGACTTTTGCTGAATCTTTTTCGTGTTTGGTCTCAAAGTATTTCATCTTAATTATTTGGTTTAACAGCCAATATAACCTTGAATTTATTTCTGTTAGCAATATCCATCACTTTTACTACATGCTCTACTGGCACAGACTTCTCGGCACGTAAGACAATCGATGGCTTATCTTGACTAGAAAGAGCCGTAATTAACTCATTTTCCAAAACACTTTCTCCAACACGTTTCTGATCTATATAATAAGTCAAATCCTTTTTAATACTCACTGCAACAGATTTTTTATTTTCAGTCTTACCACTAGCCTTTGGTAATAAAATATCGATTGCACTAGTTGTTACTAAAGTTGATGCGATCATAAAAAAGATAAGTAACAAAAAAACAATATCGGTCATCGAAGCCATATTGAATTCAGGTGTTATTTTATTACGCCCTCTTATGTTCATCTTAAATTGGTTCGTTTAAATGATCTAAAAATTCTACCGAATTAGCTTCCATTTGATATACAACTTTGTTTGTTCTAACTACCAAATGATTATAAGAAACATAGGCAATAATACCAACTATTAATCCCGCAACAGTTGTTGTCATGGCAGTATATAAACCACTTGCCAGAACATCCATTTGTATTGTACCACCGGCATTAGCAAGCTCAAAAATTGCGAGTATCATTCCAATTACCGTTCCAAGAAATCCAATCATTGGTGCTGCTCCAGAAATCGTTGCCAAAACACTTACATTCTTTTCGAGGCCGTAAACTTCTAAACGTCCGGCATTTTCAATAGCCGTATTAATATCTTCTAAAGGTTTTCCTATTCTGGTAATGCCTTTACTTATTAATCTTGACACAGGCGAATTTACCTGCGCACATAACACTTGAGCCGAATCTACCTTGCCATGTGTTACATGATCCTTAATTTGATTCATAAAATTAGCATCAACTATGGAAGCCGCTTTAATTGCAAATAAGCGTTCAAAATAAATATAGAGCGCGACCATGAGTAGTAGGAATAACACTAGAATGATAACCTGTCCTGCAGTTCCACCGCTACTAATTAATTCAATAATAGAAAGTGTTTTTTCAGTAGACTCACCTTCAGAGAGCAATTCGGTTCCCTCCTGTTTATTTTGTAATAAAATGTTTAACATATATCTTTAATTTCTTACTATTTGTATTAACGCTTCTTTTTTTACTAAAGTATAATTTAGAATAAAGTTCTGGTGAACATGAATGCTACAGAGCCCACAAGGAATCCAATTAATGCCAACCAGGAAATTTTTCTTAAATACCAAAAGAAGTCTATTTTCTCCATGCCCATAGCAACAACACCTGCTGCCGAACCTATGATGAGCATACTACCACCAGTTCCGGCTGAAAATGCTATAAAATGCCATAACTGATCATCTAAAGGTTCAGAGAACATGCCCAAACTTGCAGCAACAAGCGGCACATTATCAATAACTGCAGAACCTACACCGAGTAACATGACCACTAAATCTGAAACTCTAGTACCTTGCATTTCAGTCCCTATCATTGGCATAGTCTCTTGTAATGATGTTGCAAAACCAAACAATATCCCTAAAGATTCCAGTGCTGCTACTGCCATTAAAATCCCAAGAAAAAACAAAATACTTGGCAACTCTATTTTGGACAACGAATGATGTACGGGACTATGATGTGCATGGGCATCACTCTCTTCAGAATTAATAATTGTCAGACTAAATTTAGAACTACTATAAAGTTCAGCAAAAATGGCAACAACGCCTAATGCCAACATCATACCCACATAAGGTGGTAAATGTGTAACCATTTTAAATATTGGCACAGATACTATAGCCGCTAAACCTAAATATAACATGGTAGAACTGAATTTACTTTTTGGTTTTTCTTCTGTATTATCACTCTCTAAATTTCCTTTAAAAGCTGGTAAAAATGAAGCAATAAAGGAAGGTACTATCATACATATAAGCGATGGTATAAATAAATACCCCATTAAATGCCCTGTGGATACTTTTTTACCAATCCACAACATTGTTGTTGTTACGTCTCCTATGGGCGACCAGGCGCCACCAGCATTTGCTGCGATAATAATTAAACCTGCGAACCAAAGACGTGCATTTCTGTCTTTAACAATTTTCTGAAGTATTGAAATTAGTACAATCGTCGCTGTTAGATTATCTATTATTGCCGAAAGGATAAATGCTAAAAAGGAAAAGATCCATAAAATTTTAGTTTTCTTCTTGGTCTTTATAAAGCCCTTAATTGTTGAAAAACCATCAAAATAATCGATAATTTCAACAATGGTCATAGCACCTAGAAGGAACACTAAAATTTCTGAAGTTTTGCCTAAATGATGTAGTAAGGTTTCCTCCATGAGATGCATCTTCTCTTCATGAGCAAGCAAACCAAAATTTTCCATTAAACTGTGCTTTGCCGAATCAAACCATTGGGGGAAACTTTCTAAACCCAAAGCTATCAATGCCCAACAGATAGCCATCATAACCAAAGCAGGAATCAGCTTATCAATCTTTATACTATGTTCTAAAGTAATGGCTAAATAACCCAGGGCGAATACTAAAATAATTACTGTTTCCATAAATATGATGTTATATTAGTTGACTTAATGCTATTTCGAAAGCGGTCTTGCTTATCTCTGTTTTATGATGATTATGATCGTATATATTTTGAATTGCGCTTTTAATAATATTAGAAGTGTCTGAAAAGATAGCTTCATCTGTCATCTCTACACGGTGCTCCATAAAATATGCAAATACCCTCGCCATGCCACAGTTAGAAATAAAATCGGGAATTAAACTCACACGTTTATCTGTATGTTCCATAATAGGACCAAAGAAAATTTCTTTATCGGCAAATGGCACATTAGCGCCACATGAAATAACTTCAAGTCCATTGCTAATCATAGCGTCAATTTGTGCTTTCGTAATTAATCGTGATGCAGCACAAGGTGCAAATATTTCGGTTTCTAGCGACCAGATTTTTTCATTAATCTCATCGAAAGGAATTAAATTGTCACTTTCTAAAGTATTGCCCGTTTTTTCAAGAAATAGATTCGTGATTTCATGAAACGAAAAGCCTTCTTCTTTAATTAAACCACCAGCAATATCAATGATACCAACAACTTTAGCACCCATTTGTGCTAAATAAAATGCGGCGGCGGCACCTACATTACCAAAACCTTGAACTATGGCGCGTTTACCTTTAACCGAGTCTCCATAAATATGATAAAACTGTTTAACAGCCTCTGCTACACCAAAACCGGTTATCATATCGGCTACAGTAAATTTTCTACTAATAGTAGGTGAATATTTGGGGTTTTCAATAACCTTTATAACACCATGACGTAATTGCCCAATTCTGTTTATTTTATCGGCTTCAGTAGGTTTAAAATGTCCGTTAAAAACACCTTCTTGCGGATGCCATACACCACTCTCTTCGGTAATTGGAATAACTTCATGAATTTCATCAACATTCAAATCACCACCCGTGCCATAGTAACTTTTAAGCAATGGCGACACTGCTTTGTACCAACGCTCTAAAACGCCTTTTTTTCTTGGGTCTTTAGGATCAAAATTAATACCTGATTTTGCGCCTCCAATGGCAGGCCCAGAAACGGTGAATTTAACTTCCATAGTTTTTGCCAACGACAACACTTCATTCATATCCAAGCCTTTACGCATGCGCGTTCCACCACCAGCAGCTCCACCTCGTAAAGAATTAATTACCGTCCAACCTTCTGCTTCTGTTTCAGGATCTTTCCAATTAAATACAATTTCCGGTGCTTTATTCTCGTACTTGGCAAGTAATTCTTTCATTTAATTGGGTTAGCTTATGAATAGTAACAAATATAAAAAACTAAAAATGCTTTGTGATAATTTTTTATTTTTTTTAAGGATGAAATATTTTTCCCGAACTGTGATTGTGTTTTGCTCCTGTAACACTGCTTAAACAATTAACTTCATTACGAAGTTTTAACACGCCTAAAAATCCAAAAATTAGAGCCTCCTTATATTCGATAATGATTTTATTTGGTATAACAACGCTATTGTTTGTTTGCGATTGAATTCTATTCATTAGGAAATCATTATATGCGCCACCG
>CAXMOQ010000058.1:0-14320 GCA_964195015.1 uncultured Flavobacteriaceae bacterium
ATCGTGATGGATTTGTAGTATACGTAGGGCAATATATTTTTGGTGTTAAGTGGCGAAATTGGAAAATGCTGACCAAAGAAATGGAGGGAGCAAGAGGAACTGGAAAAATAGTTGAATATGGGTTTCCGCATTTTTATAACCTTTATGATGACCCAAAAGAAGCCTATCCATGGACACCTGATAAAGGTGGAGTATTCTGGGTAAGATGGCCTATGGCTGAAATATTAAAAGAACATGGATTGTCTTTGAAAAACGAAGTACCTATTACGGCTGGGACTCCAGACCCATATGAGCCAAAAAATTAAACGGTATACAACACCGCATAAAATTCATGCTATATTTAAAGAAAAATTGTAAAACCAAAACAATCACGTTCTCCCTGGATTATTAAACGGAAATTTAAGTCTCATAAAAGGGTAATAAATGGGCTTATTTTAAAAATGTTGACTAATAGTTGACTAAAATAGAATTAAAAAAACCGTAACACTTTAATAATAAAGTAATTACGGTTTCTTATTGTACTGAAGACGGGACTTGAACCCGTACGTCCTAATGGACATTGGATTTTAAGTCCAACGTGTCTACCAATTCCACCACTTCAGCATCTTGGTATATTTAAAACAGTATAGAGCGAAAGACGGGATTTGAACCCGCGACCCCCACCTTGGCAAGGTGATGCTCTACCCCTGAGCTACTTTCGCAGTTTTTAAAGAACTTTCCTGCGACTAGCAGGCTTACAATCTCTCGATTGCGGATGCAAATTTAAAATAATTATAGTAATACCAAAGTCTTTTTTTAAAAAAAGAATACATTTTAAGCTCTTTTCTTTTTTTGCAACATGCGCTTGATTTCATTCAGCTTCATTAAGGCTTCTACAGGGGTTAAGGTATTGATATCGATATGTAATATTTCTTCTTTAATATCTTCTAAAAGCGGATCGTCCAGATTAAAGAAACTTAACTGTATATCATCTTTTAACGATTTTACCTTATCGGTAAGTTCTTCACTGGAATGCGATTTCTCAAGCTTTTTTAAGATTTTATTCGCCCGATGGATCACTTGCTGTGGCATGCCTGCCATTCTAGCAACGTGAATTCCGAAACTGTGTTCGCTACCACCTTCAACCAGTTTTCTTAAAAACAACACATTATCTTTTAATTCCTTTACCGATACGTTATAGTTCTTAATGCGACTAAAGGTCTCGGTCATTTCATTAAGCTCATGGTAATGTGTGGCAAAAAGTGTTTTAGGCTTTGCAGGATGTTCATGTAAATATTCACTAATAGACCAAGCTATAGAAATTCCATCGTAGGTGCTAGTGCCGCGACCAATTTCATCTAACAGCACCAAACTCCTGTCAGAAATGTTATTTAAAATGGATGCTGTTTCGTTCATTTCAACCATAAAGGTTGACTCTCCCATCGAGATGTTATCGCTCGCGCCTACGCGCGTAAATATTTTATCGACCAATCCTATTCTCGCCGATTTAGCTGGCACAAAACTTCCCATTTGCGCTAATAAAACGATTAATGCTGTTTGACGTAAGATGGCCGATTTACCAGACATATTTGGACCCGTAATCATGATGATTTGCTGCGATTCCCTATTTAAAAACACGTTATTTGCAATATAGGCTTCACCCAATGGCAATTGTTTTTCAATCACTGGATGGCGACCATCTTTAATATCCAAATCGTAGGAATCATCTATAGTTGGATACACATAATTATTATCTTTTGCCAACTGTGCAAAACCACATAAACAATCCAGCTTACCAATTAAATAGGCGTTTTGCTGTACCGCCTTTATGTATTGATTCATCCAACCCACCAATTCTGAAAACAGTTGCTGCTCGATGGCTAAAATACGCTCTTCGGCACCCAGAATCTTGGTTTCATATTCTTTAAGCTCTTCGGTAATATAACGCTCTGCATTTACTAGAGTTTGCTTCCTAATCCAATCTTCTGGGACTTTATCTTTATGTGTATTACGCACTTCGATATAATACCCAAACACATTATTCGACGCTATTTTTAAAGATGTAATGCCAGTGTGTTTACTCTCACGTTCCAGCATATTGTCCAAATAATCCTTTCCAGATTTATACAAACCTCTTAACTCGTCCAATTCAGGAGAAAAGCCTGATGCAACAGTATGCCCTTTTAAAATGTTTACAGGCGCATCTTCATTAAGTGTTTCCTTAATTTTTTCACGAAGCACATCACAACTTTGCAAGGTATCACCAATAATTTTTAGAGATTCATTATCGCAATGACTGGCCAAAGCTTTTATAGGAACAATGGCTTCCAATGAATTTTTAAGCTGAATCACTTCTCGCGGATTTACCTTTGTTGTAGCAACTTTAGAAATTAAGCGCTCTAAATCGCCAATATGCTTTATATGATTCTGAATTTTTTGAAGCGTCGTTTTTTCCTTGGATAAAAAAGAAACCACCTCATGACGTTGCTTTATCTTCTCGACATTTTTTAAAGGTAATGCCAGCCAACGCTTTAGTAAACGGCCTCCCATGGGAGAAATGGTCTTATCAATTACATTTAAAAGCGTTACCGCATTGTTGTTATTAGAATGGTAAAGCTCTAAATTTCTGATGGTAAACTTATCCATCCAGACATATTCGTCTTCGGCTATTCTTGCAATAGATGTGATATGCTGAAGCTTGTTGTGTTGTGTTTCACCTAAATAATGTAAAATAGCTCCTGAAGCAATCACGCCTTCATATAAATCTTCAATCCCAAAGCCTTTAAGCGTTTTGGTCTTGAAATGTTTTATGAGTGTTTCGTTGGCATAATCGGTTTGAAATACCCAATCTTCCAAATAAAACGCATGAAAATCATTCCCAAAAACAGTATTAAAATGCGAACGTTCTTGTTTGGGCACTAGGACTTCACTCGGATTAAAATTTTGTAATAGCTTATCGATATATTCTTCGTTGCCTTGAGAGGTTAAAAACTCGCCTGTTGAAATATCCAGAAACGAAATACCAATGCGATGCCTTTCAAAATAAACGGCACATAAAAAATTATTTGACTTCGAGCTTAAAACCTCATCGTTGAACGCAACGCCAGGTGTTACCAATTCGGTTACGCCACGTTTTACAATGGTCTTGGTTTGTTTAGGATCTTCAAGCTGGTCGCAAATAGCAACACGCTCGCCAGCTTTTACCAACTTGGGCAAATAAGTATTTAGAGAGTGGTGTGGAAACCCTGCAAGCTCAATTTCACTTTCGCTTCCTGCGCCACGCTTAGTTAAAATAATGCCTAAAATTCCAGCGGCCTTAATCGCATCGGCTCCAAAAGTTTCGTAAAAATCGCCCACACGGAACAACAATAAGGCATCAGGATATTTCACCTTGATGGCATTGTATTGTTTCATTAATGGCGTTACTTTTTTTGTCAATGGAAATGTAGTTTATAAATATTATTTTTGTCCCTGTGGTTATCGGGATTACAAGATTGCTAATGTAATTAATAAATCATTTTTTTTGAAGTAGTTTCGGTAGAAGTTATCTACAATTGTTGACAAGAAAAGAAAGATCTACTCGGTTTTTAAAACCTAGCAGATCTAAAACATAAATTCAAGATTGCTCTAATTTGAACCATTTCACTTTTAATGATTAGTGAATATGTGGAAAAATAGAATTTAAACATTAAGATTCCCTCCCGATAGCTATCGGGATTCGTGGGAATGACAAATTAAAATTTGCCATGCGAAAATTAAAAAATAGCGAGTTAAACAGATTGAGTGTTGACGCCTTTAAACAAATCAAAAAAACACCTTTAATTATTGTCCTGGATAACATTAGGAGTCTAAACAATATAGGCTCTGTATTTAGAACAGGTGATGCCTTTTTAATCGAAAAAATTTACCTCTGTGGCATCACGGCAAAACCACCTCATAAAGACATTCATAAAACGGCACTTGGAAGCACAGATACTGTGATTTGGGACTATGTTGAAAATACCCTGGATTTAATTGAAACATTAAAGCATGAAAATATTAAAGTCATTTCTATTGAGCAAACCGAAAATGCTACCATGCTCAATGATTTTACACCAGATCAAAATACAACTTATGCCTTGGTTTTTGGAAACGAGGTAAAAGGCGTGTCTCAAGATGTTGTTAACGCCAGTGATGTGGTGATTGAGATTCCGCAATATGGAACCAAGCATTCTTTAAATATTTCGGTAAGTGCTGGCGTAGTGATTTGGGATGTGTTTTCAAAGCTTAAGGTTAAGTTGAAAACATAAGATGCTATAGCGAACATTGGCACAGCATTTAGTTTTGTACATTTTTTAAAGCATTGACCAGCTGTTGTTTTTTATTCCTACTTAAAGGAATTTCAAAAGTCCCAACTTCAACCTTTTTACTACTAAATTTATCAATCTTAACAAGGTTTACAATATATGATTTATGTATTCTTAAAAACTCACCTTCTGGGAGTTCTTGTTCAAAAGCCTTCATTGTAGACAATACAATTAAACTATTATCTTCGGTAACCAACTTCACATAATCGCCCAATGCTTCAATCCATTTAATATCTTTTATATAAACTTTGCTTTTTTTAAGATTACTTTTAACAAACATGTGTTCGCCATCAAGCTCATTAAAGTCCAGCTTTAATTTATGCTGTTCAAGGGCTTTTTCTACTGCTGTATCAAAACGCGCTCTCGTAATTGGCTTTTGCAGATAGTCTGTGGCATCATAGTTAAATGCTTTAAACGCATACTCCGTTTTGCCAGTAACAAAGATAATTTGGGGCTTATTATTTATTGAGTCCAACAATTCGAATCCGCTTAAAACGGGCATTTCAACATCTAAAAAGATTAAATCTACTTGATTCACATTTAAACCATTTTTTGTTTCTAATGCGCTACTGTAATCAGCAATTAAATTAAGATCGGCGTGGCGTTGCACTAACTTAACTATTGAAAGTCGCTGGATTGTTGAGTCGTCTACCACGATGCAATTTAAAGTCATTACTTTTAATTTTTTAAATTATATATACCATAGGACTTTGTAAATTACAAAATTTTTAAGACATGGCTGTTATTGTATTACTAAAAATGAACTATAACTATTTTTACTTTTAAGAAAAAGTAAAAGTCGCCATACTTTCTGGCATGTTGTCAATAGCTTAAACCTCAATCGCTACCCACTTTTCAAAAGTACGTTGCGGTGTTAAGGCTTTAAAATTAAAATCATCATAATTTTGGATCGAAAAAATATTGGTTCCTATACGTGAAGAAACTTCGTGCCTTTTTGGAATAAACTGACGTGCTAAATTGCCTGTCTCCATATTAATCGTATCGAAGGACACGGTTGCTCTTATTCCAACCACTTGAATATCTTGAGAAGTAACTACCTATGTTTCATCACAAATTTTATTTAAAATCCAAAGATAGTCTTCACGGTTCCTTACAAAGTCCTTATCAGAAATATCTATAATCTTGACATTAAAATCGGTTTGACTTTTTAAGAATTCCAAGTAGCCTGCATTGATTTTTTCAAGATATGCGTCTTCAATATTCTGTTCGTAATCTCTGCCACGCTTTTTAATATTCTCCTGCAATCGTTCAGTATTTTGGTATAAATACACATACAATTCCGGCTTTGCAATATCTTTATACATTAAATAGAAGAGCTTTCTGTACAGTTTAAACTCGTCTTCCAATAATGTTATTTTTGAAAAAATTAGCGATTTAAACACATCGTAATCGCTAACAATAAAATCCTTAAACAAGTCCAATTGGGAGAGGTCGTCACTTATTTGCTGATAGCGATCGGCCAGAAAAGACATTTCTAAAGTAAAGGCATAGCGTTGTGCGTCTTCGTAAAATTTTGGCAAAAACGGATTATCTGCAAAGCGTTCCAGAATAAGCTTTGCATTAAAATCGTGCGCTATTTTATTCGCCAAACTTGTTTTCCCTGCGCCTATATTACCTTCAATAGCAATGTAATTGTAATGCGAGAAATTGTGTGTTTTACTTGGATTTTTTAACCAAATATTAATAGGCTCTAAAACACTTTGGTCTTCACATTCGGCTAACAAAACAGACACGTGTTTATCAAATTTTGGATGTTTCAGTGTTGGCGCTATATCATGTAAAGGCTGCAATACAAATTTACGTTTATGCATTTCGGGATGTGGTAGTTGAAGCGTTTTTGTGTCCATAACCTCATCTTCAAAAAAAATAATATCCAAATCTATGGTTCGTGCCTCATACCCTTGCTTTTTTGTCCGAACTCTTCCTAAAGTCTTCTCGATGGCAAGTAATTCTTGCATCAATTTTTTAGGTTTCAATTCGGTTGCTAAAATAAGACAAGCGTTTAAAAAATCCTCACCTTCAAAACCAAAAGCAGGCGATCTATAAACTTTAGAGATGAGTTTTATGTTGCCAACCGTACGATGAATACCATCAATGGCATCTTGCAAATGTTTAAATTTGTCATTTTTATTACTACCCAGTGATATGTAAGCGTGTTGTGGTTGATTCATAAGTGAAAGCAAAATAATGAAAAGTAAATGGTTTCCTTTATATTTACTGAACGTATTTATCCACAATTTTAAATGACTTTAAAAGACAAACTCCAAGCACAACGCATTTACCTGTTTTTAGGCGCCTTATTTATTACGTCATTGGTGGTATCCAACTTAATATTTCAGAAGTTTTTTTATTGGTATCCTTTTAATATTGAGATTTTCGGAACCAGAATTTTCGAAATTTCGGTTGGGATCTTACCATATCCTATTACCTTTTTAATAACCGATTTAATAAGTGAGATTTATGGTAAAAAGCGCGCAAATCAGATTGTAGTCGCTGGGATTTTTGCCTCTTTTTTCTCCATGCTTATTGTGTATGTTGCTAATGTAGTTCCAGCTACAGATTGGTCTCCTGTTGGTGATGGCATGTTTTCCACTGTTTTTGGAAATACTGCAATTGCTGTATTAGCTAGTATGATGGCGTATTTACTCGCCCAGTTTTTTGATATTCATATTTATCATTTTTGGAAAAATCTTACCAAAGGAAAGCACCTATGGTTACGCAATAATTTCTCGACCTTTTTGTCTCAATTTGTTGACACCTTAACCATTTTACTTTTGCTATGTTCATTTGACATTATTGCATGGAATAGATTTAGCGGATTACTTGTAGCAGGCTTTTTGTTTAAAGTATTTATTGCAGCCTGTGACACACCTTTTTTATATTTAGGGGTTTATTTATTCAGAAAACGCTTTAACTTAAAAGTAAATGAAGAAATTAGTTTAGACTAAACTTATATTAACCACCAGACCTTCATTTGCTCTGATATTAAACACTGTTTGATCTTCAAAAATGAGGTATTGCCCTTTTATCCCAACAAGCTTTCCAGAATACTCAAGATCCTTTTTAAGGTTTAGGCTTTTTGGCTTTTCCGGATATTGAAGCACCGGAAAGTCCAGATGTGTTTCTTTATTGTTTTCAATAAAATAGTCCGCGGCTTCTTCTGGTATAAATGGTTTTAGTTTATGTTGCCATGCTACTAAATCTTCATCGGCAATCTCGTTTTTAAGCATGCTTCGCCAATTGGTCTTATCACTCACATGATCTTTTAGCGCCACTTCGGTAATCCCAGCTAAATACCGATTTGGGACTTCAACAATTTCAATGGCTTCATGAGCTCCTTGGTCTATCCAACGGGTTGGCACTTGGCTTTTTCTAGTAACACCAACCTTTACATTGCTTGAATTTGCCAAATACACAATATGTGGTTGCAGTTGAGCTTTCTTTTCATATTCTAAATCTCGATCTTCCTTATCTAAATGCGCTGTGCTTAATTCCGGTCGCATAATCCAATCGGCGGCTTGAGGAATATCAAAAAAACAACTCTTGCAAAAGCCTTGTCTGTAAATTTCTTTTTCCAAACCACAGTTTAAACATTGATACTTAACAAATTGAATGCTAATGGTTTTATTCAACAACTGATTCATGTTTAAAAAATCGTTCTCAAACACCAAATAGTATTGAATAGGCTGTGCCAATTCGGTTTCCATTTTTGTTAAAACACCTTGGTAATTCATAAAAAAAAGCATTAATTTTAAAAACTTAAAGATAATACAAATATGCCAACCCCATTAATAAATTCGATTGCTTCATGGTTTTTAAAAAAGCGATTTCATCAAATTGACTTGTTTTTAAAATACCCCAATGAAGTCCAGGAAGAATTGCTTCAAAATTTATTAGAGACGGCCAAGGACACCCATATTGGAAAGCAATATGATTTTGCTTCCATTAAGAATTATGAGACTTTCGCAGAGCGGATTCCCGTGTCAACCTATGAAGGCTATCAAGATATTATTGAACGATCCCGAAATGGCGAAACCAATATTTTTTGGCCAAGCCCTATAAAATGGTTTGCAAAATCAAGTGGAACAACGAATTCTAAAAGTAAATTTATCCCGGTAAGTGAAGCTTCTTTAGAAGATTGTCATTATGCTGCAGGAAAAGATTTATTATGTATGTATCTTAATAACAACGAAGATTCGCAATTATTTACAGGGAAAAGTTTACGTCTTGGCGGAAGTAAAGAACTGTACAAGGAAAACGGCACCGTGTTTGGTGATCTTTCGGCCATACTTATTGATAATATGCCATTCTGGGCAGAGTTTAGCAGTACGCCCAGTAATAAAGTATCCTTAATGAGTAATTGGGAATATAAAATGCAGGCTATTGTTGACGAAACCATTAATGAAAATGTGACGAGTCTTACTGGCGTTCCTTCATGGATGTTGGTCTTACTAAATAACGTGCTTGAAACTACGGGCAAAAATAATCTGTTAGAAATCTGGCCAAATCTTGAAGTGTATTTTCATGGTGGCGTGAGTTTCACACCTTATGCAGATCAGTACAAAACCTTACTTCCTCGAATGGATTTTAAGTACTATGAAATTTATAATGCTTCGGAAGGTTTTTTTGCTATTCAAGATCAAAACAACTCCAATGAATTGTTACTCATGTTAGATTACGGTATTTTCTATGAGTTTATTCCCATGGAAACCTACGGTACTTCCAAAGAAAAAGTAATCCGATTAAGCGATGTTGAAAAAGGCAAAAATTATGCTGTGCTCATAACGACCAATGCAGGACTTTGGCGTTATAAAATTGGCGACACGGTTCGTTTTACATCTATAAACCCTTATAGAATTAAAGTGTCTGGGCGCACGAAACACCACATTAATGTATTTGGCGAGGAACTCATTATTGAAAATGCCGAAGACGCTTTAAAGAAAGTCTGTAAAAAGACGAAAGCTGAAATTGTAGATTATACCGCTGCTCCTATTTTTATGCAGGGCAAAGAAAAAGGCGCACATGAATGGCTTATTGAATTTAAGACACCGCCAAAGGATATTAACTATTTTAATGAATTGTTTGATAATGCCCTAAAGGCCTTAAACTCTGACTACGAGGCCAAGCGTTACAATAACCTAACCCTAAACAAACCGACTATACATATAGCGCGACATCACTTATTTTACGATTGGTTAAAACAGAACAATAAGCTTGGCGGACAACATAAAGTTCCAAGACTTTCAAATACCAGAGATTATATTGACGAGTTGTTGCATTTGAATGATTAAATTAAAAACCATTCATCGTTAAAAAAAGTATCAAGAATCCTTTAACCGTTTTTAATAATCTTTACATCTAAAAGATGTTTATAGCTGTTGATATTATCAATTATTAGTTTACTTTTATAGAAGCTATTAATCGCTACAAAATATAATTCGTAATGTTGAATTATTAATTAAGCATCCATAATAAACAAAATAATAAACCACTCTAAATTAGAGTGGTTTTTATGATTTTAATAAGAATTTATAAGGTGTTTAAGACACTGCCTTCAATTTCTTCAACGTGGTTTTTGTTAATTTGTCTTCGGCGTACACTTTGCTAACCCTTAACTCTTTTTCATCGGTACTTGGCAGTTCGAACATCGCATCTGTTAGTATTTCTTCACAAAGCGCTCGCAATCCACGCGCGCCAAGTTTGTATTCGATAGCTTTTCCTACAATAAAGTCCAAAGCCCCATCGGTGATACTGAAATCAATATCATCCATTTCAAACAGTTTTTTATATTGCTTAATAATAGCATTTTTAGGTTCTGTAAGAATCGCACGAAGTGTTTCGGCGTCTAAAGGATCCATATAGGTTAGCACCGGAAGTCGCCCAATAATTTCTGGTATTAAACCAAAGTCTTTTAAATCCTTTGGAATAATGTATTGCAACAAATTATCCTGATCTACAACATCATCTGATATTGAAGCGCTATAACCAACAGCTTGCATATTTAAGCGTTTAGAAATCACACGGTCGATGCCATCAAACGCACCTCCAGAAATAAACAAAATATTCTCTGTATTAACCTCTATAAATTTTTGGTCTGGATGTTTACGTCCGCCTTTTGGTGGTACATTTACAACAGTGCCTTCAAGAAGTTTTAACAAAGCTTGTTGAACACCTTCGCCAGACACATCGCGTGTTATTGATGGATTATCACTTTTACGTGCAATCTTATCAATTTCATCAATAAACACGATGCCTTTTTCTGCCTTTTCCAGACTATAATCGGCAGCTTGTAACAAACGTGTTAAAATACTTTCTACATCTTCACCTACATAACCAGCTTCGGTTAAAACCGTAGCGTCCACAATAGCCAAAGGCACATTAAGCATTTTTGCAATTGTTTTTGCCATCAAGGTTTTTCCTGTTCCAGTTTGACCCACCATGATGATATTACTTTTTTGGATCTCAATATCATCATTTGTTGATGGTTGTAATAAGCGTTTATAATGATTATATACTGCAACCGACATTACTTTTTTGGTCATTTCCTGACCTATAACATATTCATCCAAAAACGCCTTGATTTGCTTTGGTTTACGCAGCATCAACTCGGCAGACAAATCACTATTATCATCTTGTTTAGATTCTTCTAATACAATACCATGTGCCTGTTCGATACATTTATCACATATATGCGCATCTAAACCCGCAATTAATAAATTGGTTTCAGGCTTCTTCCTCCCACAAAACGAACATTCTAATTCTTCCTTGGCCATTCTTTAAGTTTAAATTTAAAAGTTTAAAATTTAAAGTTTTCACTCGTGCTTAAAGCTCTTACTTAATTCAATATTTTGAAATTTGTTTCTATTCTTGTCAAATTTAATAAGATTTCACGACTTTATTCGAAATCACAACTTACTTGACTGTTATTATTAGGTTCGCACTAATATTTCATCAATCATACCGTACTCTTTGGCTTTGTCTGATTTCATCCAATAATCACGATCACTATCGGCATACACTTTGTCGTAATCTTGCCCAGAGTGATTACTAATAATCTTATATAGCTCTTCTTTTAGTATTAATATTTCTCTCGCCGTAATTTCTATATCGCTAGCTTGTCCTTGAGCACCACCAAGCGGTTGGTGAATCATAATACGAGAATGTGTTAAACCACTGCGTTTCCCTTTTGTACCGGCACAAAGCAAAACAGCTCCCATAGATGCCGCCATTCCTGTACAAATAGTTGCTACATCTGGTTTAATAAATTGCATGGTATCGTAAATTCCAAGCCCTGCATACACACCACCTCCAGGAGAGTTGATATAAATTTGAATGTCTTTTGACGAATCTGTACTTTCTAAAAACAGTAATTGTGCTTGAATAATATTCGCAACCTGGTCGTTAATGGCAGTTCCCATAAAAATAATACGATCCATCATTAAGCGGGAAAAGACATCGAAAATGGCGATGTTCATCTGGCGTTCTTCAATAATATTCGGCGTAAGATTTGTTGGGTACATACTACTCATAATTTTATTGTAATACATACTGCTTATCCCTTGATCTTTTATAGCGAATTTTTCAAATTCTTTAGCGTAATCCATAGTTTATTTTAAAATTGATGATAACAAAAATTAGGCGTTGAACTTCAAAAATTCAACGCCTAAATATAATGATTTATTCTTTATAAGCTTAAATACTTATTTATCGCCGTAAACTTCTTTTACAAAATTTTCGTAAGTTAATTCTTTTGCTTTAAGGTTGGCTTTCTCTTTATACAGATCCAGTAGCTTTTGACTAATAAGTTGTTCCGAAATACGACGGGCTTCTTCTTGATTGGATAATACACGTGCTACAATGTCTTCCAGTTCCTTATCTGAAGAATCCATTTGACCAAATTGTGCCATTTGCATTTTAACCATTTGTCTTGTATGATCTTTAATATCTTCAAGCGTTACCTGAATATTATTATCGGTAATTAACTTCCCTTCTATTAATTGATAGCGCAAGCTTTTTTCAGACTTTTCATATTCTTCTTTTGCCTGAGTTTCATCTAATGGATTCTCGCCAGTGGTTTGCATCCATTTTTGTAAGAATTCGGCAGGAAGATCGAATTTTGTATTCTCTACCAAATGTTCTGTAACATCATTTAAAAGCTTTTGATCAGATTGTTGCACGAATTGTTTTTCGGCGTCTTCTTTAATTTTAGCTTTTAATTCTGTTACGCTTTTAACGGTGTCTTTACCAAACATCTTATCAAACAGATCTTGATCTAACTCTGCTAATTCGCGTTTGTTAATTTCGGTTATTGTAAAAGTCACTTCAATATTTAAACCGTGAACCTCGTCATGACTTAATTTAAGGGCGTGCATCAATTCGTGATCGTCACTATAAAGCCCTTTTGTTTTTAAACTGATAACGTCACCAGCTTTTGCACCAATAAATTGTTTTTCCGTAGTTTTTCCTTTAAACTTATCTAAAGTCAAGGTAACGGTATTATCGATTTCTTTTTCTTCATTTTTAAAAGCTCCAGAAATTTCACTGTCTTTTTCTACAAGCTCTTGCGAAATTAATTTCCCATATTGTTTCTGGACATTTTGAACTTGCTCATTAATCATTTTGTCTCCCGCAACAATAGTGTAATGCGTAATGGCTTTCTTGCTTTTTAACTTCACATCGAATTCTGGTGCTAAGCCTAATTCAAATTCAAAAGAAAACGCATCAGAATCCCAATCGATGAGATCTTGAGTCTTTGGCAATGGTTGTCCCAAAACATCCAACTTCTCTTCGGTTAGATATTTGTTTAAGGCGTCTTGCAATAATTTATTTACCTCATCTACCAACACGGATTTACCATATTGCTTTATAACCATACCCATTGGTACATGACCTTTTCTAAATCCTGGAATGTTTGCTGTTTTGCGGTAGTCAGATAAAATTTTATCGACCTTGTCGCTATAATCTTCTTTTGCTATATCAACCTTTACTACAGCGTTTAAGGTATCGATGTTTTCTCTTGTAATATTCATTTCTATAAAATATAACCCTAAAGGGCATTAAAAATTTATTTATTTTAATTAAAAAGGGTTGCAAAAATATAACATTTTTACAACCCAACAAAGTTTTTAACGTCTTGTGTGCCGGACTATTTTTTATCTTCTTTTATCAAAGAATGCAAGAAAGATTGCAAGATGGTTAACAGAATACTAAATAACAAAGCAATCCAGAAACTGCTTACCGAAAATCCGTCTATTAATTTATCTGCCAACAGTATAATAAACGCATTTATTACAAACAAAAATAGGCCCAATGTTAAAATGGTTGCTGGCAAGGTTAGCAATACAATTAAAGGTTTTACAAACAGGTTAAGTACTGCTATTACTATTGCAACTATAATTGCGGTGGTATAACCATCAACCGATACACCAGATAATAATTTTGAAAGCAGTACAACGGCCAAAGCATTTAATAAAAGTTTAATAATGAGTTTCATAGTTTTAGTATTAAAATTAAATTTTATATATCAATTATGTTTATGATTTTTTAACCTGAAAATTAATAGGTAAAGAATAAGGCACTGTTACAGCCTTACCTCTTTGTATACCAGATTGTACTTTTGGTAATAGTTTAATTACGCGAATAGCTTCCTTTTCTAATTTTGGATGTGAATCTCTTGCACGAACATCTACAATATTACCCGTTTTATCTATTTTAAAAATAACATTGATGCGCTGTTTGCCTGTTAATCCCAAACTGCCTGCCATATCTCTATTAAAATTTGAATTTACAAAAGCTGCAATTTTATCAGACATGCATTTTTTACTAGCATAATTTCCTAGCATGTTTTCACAACCTGGATAAATGGGCTCATGTTCTATGGGGCCATCTGGAACCATCGTAGCTATTACACTTGTATCATTTATTGAATTTGTTAGCACTCCATTTTTATATATTAAGGTTTGTAACACCTTCCC
>CAXMOQ010000059.1:0-289 GCA_964195015.1 uncultured Flavobacteriaceae bacterium
CCAATTGGGAAGTTAGGGGATTTGGGCATCCTATTTATCTCGATGAACGCTATCCATTTACTACCAAATGGCCAGATGCACCAACCGATTATAATCCTGTTGGCACCTATCGCAAAGAAATCGAACTAACTAATGAATTTTTATCAGAAGATGTTATCCTCCATTTTGCAGGCGCAAAATCTGCCATGTATGTGTATTTAAATGGCAACTATGTTGGCTATTCACAAGGCAGTAAAACACCAGCAGAGTTCAACATAACAAAATACGTAACAAAAGGTAAAAACTTAAT
>CAXMOQ010000059.1:299-14225 GCA_964195015.1 uncultured Flavobacteriaceae bacterium
GAAAGCCAAGATTTTCTACGTTTGAGTGGTATTGAGCGTGATGTATATTTATATGCTCAACCAACGGTATCTGTATCAGATTATTATGCCTATACCAATTTAGATGACAACCATACCAATGGCATTTCGCAAAATACTGTTTCGATAACTAATAATTCTTCTACTCCCGCAAAAAGACAAGTGCTTTTAGAAATTCTAGATGGTAATAACTCCATATTTTCAGATTCTAAAACATTAGATATTCCAGCTAATAGTACGATTGAATTTTCTTCAGAAACATTAATTAAAAATGTTAAACAATGGTCAGCAGAAACGCCTAATTTATATACTCTGAAAATAGCATTAACAGACGAAACCAATCCAAACAATAATCAATTCATCAAAAAAAATATTGGCTTTAAACGCGTAGAAATTAAAAATTCGCAAGTACTCATTAACGGAAAACCTATTTATATACGTGGCGTTGATAGACATGAAACAGACCCTTTTACTGGCCATGTCGTCTCAAGAACTTCTATGGAAAAGGATATTAAATTAATGAAGCAACACAACATTAATGCTGTACGTTCTTCACATTATCCAAATGACCCTTACTGGCTCGATTTATGCGACAAGTATGGGTTGTATGTTATCGATGAAGCCAATATTGAAAGTCATCCGTTAGCCATTAATGAAGATACTCAAATAGGCAATGAAATGTCTTGGTTACCAGCGCATATGGCACGTACTAAACGCATGTATTATCGCGACAGAAATCATCCATCAATATACTCTTGGTCTTTAGGTAATGAAGCTGGTGAAGGCGAAGTATTCAGAACTACTTACAAATGGTTAAAGGCAATAGATAACAATCGAATTGTACAATATGAACCAGCCGGAAAAGAAGATTATACAGATATTTATTGTCCGATGTATCCTAAACCTGAATACTTGATTAATCACGGAAAGTCAGATTCTGATAAACCGTCCATAATGATTGAGTATGCTCATGCCATGGGAAATTCGGTAGGGAATTTACAAGATTATTGGGATATTATTGAAACCTATCCGAACCTACAAGGTGGTTACATTTGGGATTGGGTTGACCAATCTTTAGAATATAAAGATGAAAACGGGAAACCATATTTGGCTTATGGCCATGATTACCATCCAGATTTACCAACCGATGGTAACTTCCTAAACAATGGCTTGGTTGATCCTTATCGTAATCCGCATCCGCATTTATCTGAAGTTAAAAAAGTGTACGAACCTGTTCAATTTAACTATTTAGGAAATGGCAACATTGAAATTGAAAACAAAAATTTCTTTACCGATTTATCTGATAAATCATTAGAATTAAAACTACTCGTAGATGGAAAAACATCTGTTTTGGCTTCAAATATTGATGTTAAGGTTGGAGCTCAATCAAAAACTAAAATGCATTTTGATGAAATTCCAGACATGTTTATTCCTGAAAATGAATTTATACTTGAAGTTAGTCTGATTCAAAAAGAAGCAACCGATATGCTTCCTAAAGGTCATGAAGTTGCCTGGGATCAATTTGTGCTTCAAAAAGGTATCCCAAAACCTTCAAGTTTAGAAGGAAATGAATTAGAAATTACAAATTCAGACGATAGCATCGTCATCAAAAATGAGAACACTTCTTTAAGTATTGATGCCAAAACTGGAGAAATCATTTCTTGGAGTTTTAAAGGAAATACAATTACCAATCAATCTATCAAACCAAATTTCTGGCGTCCACCAACTGATAATGATTTAGGAAATAACATGCATAAATGGGCGAAAATATGGCAGGATGCTACTTATAATTACGAATCTGAATTGATTGTAAAACCGGCAAAAGGTGATGATGGTGTTAGTTATATAGTATCATATAATCTTCCAAACAACGAAGCTCAAGTTGACGTGAAATATTTCTTGCTATCAACTGGCGTTTTAAATGTCGATTACAGTTTCAAACCAAATCAAAACGACCTACCCAACATTCCGCGTTTAGGTTTGTACATGACTTTACCAAAAGATTTTACAAATGTATCTTGGTATGGCAAAGGGCCAACAGAAAGTTATTGGGACAGAAAAACCGGCTTAAAAACTGGCATTTACACCAGTACTATAAATAAAGAATTTGAGCGCTATCCACGCCCTCAAGAAACGGGAAACAAAACCGATGTACGCTGGATAAAAGTTAGTTCAAATAAATTCTCTTTAAAAGCATCTGGTGAAACATTATTGAATTCGAGTGTTTGGCCATTTGCCATGTCCGAAATCGATTTTAACAGCGGTGATGCAAGTGAATCGGCTTCTGGATTAGTGCCAGTAACTAAAAAACATGGCGCCGATATTAAACTAGGAGAAACCATTCAATGGAACATAGATTTCTTACAAATGGGTGTTGGCGGAGATACTTCTTGGGGACAATTGGTACACCCAGAATATACTATTCCCGCAAACAAACAATATGAGTATTCATTTACAATGGAACCTAAACAATAAATAATATGCAGATTTTAACTTTTCTCGGCTTTACCTTATTAGTTGCTATCATTTCTTATTTAGCAACACGAAAAACTAATGAATCTTCTTCTGATGGTTACTTTCTTGGCGGTCGTAACTTAACAGCTGGCGTCATTGCAGGATCATTATTACTTACCAACTTATCTACCGAACAAATTGTTGGATTAAACGGTTCTGCATACCAAAGTGGATTATCTGTAATGGTTTGGGAGACACTAGCGGCACTGGCTATGGTAGTAACTGCTATGTTTTTATTACCCAATCGAATTTGAATTTCGTCATGTAGAACAACATTAATAGGTCTCTGATATCTTTTTGTGGTGAACCAGACATTTCATAACCCACCATGAATTTCTTAACGGTTGTACTTTTTAATAGCGGTGGATAAAAACTAGTGTGATAATGCCAAGTTCTTTTGGCACAATGAGGGATATATAGAACCTACTCGCCTGTTAGAATATTATAACGTTTATATGAATAATCTCATAAATCTGCATTAATTTAATTATTAATTTCATTAGGCTTTTAACTTGATCTCCTTATTAATTAATCAATCATTCGTCACTCTCAAATTTTGCTCCCATTTCCAAGAAGACTTAATCATATCATCGAGCCCTCTTTTTGCAGACCATCCCAATTTTTCTTTTGCAAGGTCCGTAGCTGCATAAAGAATAGGTACATCACCATCACGACGACTTGTGAATTCATAGTTTAATTTTGAGCCTGTTACCGATTCGAATGATTTAATAATTTCCAATACAGAATAACCATTTCCTGTACCTAAATTGAAATATTCTAATTGCTCGTCTTGTTCTTTATTTAATAGTCGTTTTACGGCTATTACATGGGCTATAGCTAAATCCTCAACATGAATATAGTCCCTAATTGGGGTGCCATCTTTAGTTGGGTAGTCATTGCCATAAACCATTAGTTTCTCTCTTACACCAGCTGCCGTTTGGGTAATATATGGCATCAAATTATTAGGGATTCCTGCTGGAAATTCTCCAATCAATCCAGATTCATGAGCTCCAATTGGATTAAAATACCGTAATGATATTGCAGAAAAGCTCTTTGATGCTTTCACAATATCGTCCAGAATCTCTTCAGCAATTTTTTTTGTGTTTCCGTAGGGTGAAAATGGTCGTTGTATTTCATTATTTTCTGTTATGGGCAAAGTTTTAGGTGTTCCATAGATTGTAGCCGACGAAGAAAATATAAAATTATTTATATCGTTTTCCGTTTGGGCAATCAGTATATTAATCAATGAAGTAAGGTTGTTCTGATAATACATTAAAGGTTCTTGAACCGATTCCCCAACTGCCTTATGAGCAGCAAAATGAATAACTGCCTCGGCATCCTTGTGCATCTTAAAAATATTGCGTGTATAATCCAAATCTTTCAAATCAACTTTAACAAAATCAGGTTTGCTTCCTGTAATTTTTGAGATTCTATTTAGAACGTTCTTGTTAGAATTAGATAAATTATCAAGTATAAGGACATCAAATTTATTTTTTATAAGTTCGATTACAGTATGTGATCCTATATAACCACAACCTCCGGTAACTATTATTTTACGGTTCATAATTTCAATATTAAATTAAATCTTTTATCATTTTTGTTGCAATTTCGGGTGTAATATCTCTTTGGGGAGAACCGAACATTTCATAGCCAACCATAAATTTCTTCACAGTTGCACTTCTTAATAAAGGAGGATAAAAACTCATATGCCAATGCCAATGTTTATTGTCTTCTCCATTTGTTGGAGCCTGATGTATTCCACTAGAATAAGGGAATGAGCAATTAAACAATAAATCATATGCTTTTGTTAGAACTGAAATGGCCTCCGCAAAATTGTAAGCTTCAGCCGATGACATTGCTGTAATATTTTCCTGTACCTGTTTAGGAATTATCATAGCTTCAAAAGGCCAAATAGCCCAAAAAGGAATCAGAACTACAAATGCCTCGTTTTCAAATATGATCCGTTCTTGTTTGTCCAGTTCTTGTTCAAGATAATCACCTAACAAGCTTCTGTTAGTTGTCTTATAATATTCAAGCTGTTGTTTGTCCTTTTTGTCAACTTCATTCGGTAGTGTTGATTGACTCCAAATTTGCCCATGTGGATGTGGATTACTACAACCCATTACCGCACCTTTATTCTCAAAAATCTGTACGTAATTTATTAGTTCGTTTTCACCAAGTTCTTTGTATTCTTTTTGCCATGCATGAACTACTTTTTGAATATTTTCTACAGTCATTTCCGCCAAACTTTTAGAATGGTCTGGACTAAAACAAATGACTTTACAAATACCTTGTTCACTTTGTGCTTTTAGTAAACCATCATCGATATGAAAAGATTTAGAATCGTTTTGAAGCGCGGCAAAATCATTGGTAAATACAAACACGTCATCGTAATTTGGATTTAACTCTCCATTAATTCTTGCGTTTCCTGCACACAAATAGCAATGTTCGTCATGTGATGGTCTGACTTCATTTAGAATAGCCTCATTTTGTCCTTGCCAAGGTCTTTTAGCACGATGTGGCGATACTAAAACCCATTCGCCTGTAAGGATATTAAAACGTTTATGTGAATAATCCTGTAAGTCTGTGTCCATTTTAAATTAATATTTTTATTCTTTTACTAAGTGAGTTCCATCAGAAAGTTCAATAGAATAGATAGAACATTCAATCTTGAATTTATTTTTATAGGCCTCTGAAATAAAGGCTTTGAATGACTCTGATTCACTTTTTTCAATTAAATTAATTGTACAGCCTCCAAAACCTCCGCCCATCATTCTTGCACCCAAAACATGTCCATTTAATTTTGCTTGTTCAACCAGAAAATCCAATTCGTCACAACTTACTTTATATTGATTCTGTAATCCGTTATGTGATGCATATATTAATTTTCCAAGAGTTTCTAAATCATCTTCTTGTATAGCTTTTGAAGCTTTAACTACACGTTCATTTTCTTGAATTACATAAAGTGCTTTTTGGTAGTTCTCTTCAGAAACTTTATCTTTTATACCTGCTAAATCATCTTCCGAAGCATCTCTTAAAGCTTTAATACCAAGCAAAGCAGCAATACTTTCGCAAACCGAACGGCGATCATTATAAGCGCTGTCCGACAAAGTATGTTTAACGTTTGTGTTAATCAAAATAAGTTCATGATCCTTAAAATCGATTTCAAACGGAACCGACTGAACGGTTCTACAGTCTAAAAGTAAAGCGCTATTTTTAATGCCAAACATACTCGCGTATTGATCCATAATTCCGCATTTCACACCAACATAATTATGTTCTGCTTTTTGGGATATTAGAATCATTTCTGATTTAGATAATTCTAAATTAAAAAGCTCATTTAATCCAAAAACCACACTATTTTCTAATGCAGCAGATGAGGACATACCCGCACCTCCTGGGATATCTCCACCAAAAACGATATTAAAATTTCCAATAGTCTTATTTCTATTTTGTATTTCGGAAATAACCCCAAAAACATAATTTTCCCAATTTCCTTCCGATGAGGGTTTTAATTTGTCCAATGAAAATTCAACGCTTTCATCTTTATTAACTGCATATACAATAGAAGTAATTGATTTGCTTTTTTGAAGTGCTGCAACAATACCCTTATTAACTGCAGCAGGGAATACAAAACCCTCATTGTAATCGGTATGTTCTCCAATAATGTTAATTCTTCCAGGAGAAAAAACCAGCATGGGTTTTGTTCCAAATTTATCAATGAAACTTGATTTTATATGTTGTACCAGTGTTGTATTCATTCCTGATTAAATAAAGTATATGTAGATTCCTAAAACAACAATACAAATGCCAATGCCTACTTGTTTAGTATATCTCCATGGTGTAATATCTACTTGTTCGGTATATTCTTGGACAAACGCCTCCTGTCTCGGATAGAGCTTACCAATCAATAACATGATTACAACATTTAATACAAATAATATGGCCATGACGTCTAAAAAATGTGGGTAAGCATTTGCCTCGACAAGTGCTAATGTGACTTCATCAGTAATCCCTGATATCTTTGCTTTTTCTAAAGCCATATTTATAAAATAGGGCTGCATAAAAAATTGACTGATTATATAGAGTACACATCCTGAAACCAACCCTATTTTAGCTGCGACAGCTGGCACGCGTTTAGTTAAATACCCAACTACAATTATGGTTAATATTGGAATGCTGTAAATACCATTTACCTCTTGTAAATACTCAAATAAACTACCTGCATTAGCAATCAATGGTGCAATGAACATTGCTGCAATTGCTAATATGATACCAAACATCTTACCGTATTTAACTACAGTTCTCTCATTAGCTTCTTTATTGATATGTTGTTTGTAAACATCTAAACCAAATAAGGTTACAGAACTATTTAGCACACTATTAAACGAACTTAAAATGGCTCCAAATAAAACCGCTGCAAAAAAGCCAACTAAATAAGTAGGTAGCACACGATTTACCAGCATTGGGTAAGCCTGATCGGCATTTTCCAATTGTCCGTTAAATAAATGAAAAGCAATTATACCAGGCAATACAACTATTAATGGTCCTAGGATTTTAATAAATGAGGCCAGTAAAAGCCCCTTTTGACCTTCTTTTAAATCTTTAGCTCCTAGAGCTCTTTGAATAATTTGTTGATTGGTTCCCCAATAAAATAATTGTACCAGCATCATCCCTGTAAAAATGGTATAAAAAGGAACAGGATCTGTTGTGCTTCCCATAGATTTAAACTTTTCAGGATTTTCGGCTGTCAAGGTCGAAATGCCTTCTAGGATACTTCCATCTCCAATTGCCATTAATCCAAAAACAGGAATTAATATGCCACCTACTAATAGTCCTATGGCATTAATTGAATCAGAAACTGCTACTGCCTTAAGCCCACCAAAAACAGCATATATAGAACCTATAATTCCTATACCCCAAACACAAATCCATATAGATTGCGTATGTGTTACCTGCAACAATTCTGGTATATTGAACATACCGCTAATAGCTAAAGAGCCAGAGTATAAAATTATTGGTAATAATACCACGACATAACCAGTTAGAAATAAAATGGAAGTCCAAGTTTTTGTAGCTACATCAAACCTTTCAGCCAAAAATTGTGGAACAGTGGTCAATCCTCCTTTTAAATATCTCGGCAATAAAAACGTTGCAGTTACCACCATGGCTATAGCAGCCAGAGTTTCCCATGCCATGACTGATAATCCATTAGCATACGCTGAACCATTTAACCCAACTATTTGTTCAGTAGAAAGGTTAGTAAGTAACAAAGATCCTGCAATAACCCCTGCAGTTAGACTACGGCCGCCAAGAAAATACCCATCCGATGAGGCCTCATTTGTTTTTCGAGTTGCTATGTATGAAATAATGGCCACTAATAGCGTAAATCCAAGAAATGATAAAATTTGCATAATAATTTATTTTAAGAGGGTTATTAATAAATATTAAAGATATTATCTATTTGTATCTAATTTAATGCTCCAACTTATATCATAGATTTTCCCAGATTCTAAAATTTGTAAACCTAGCTTATTGTTAAAGCTATTTGAAACACCAGTACACGGCTCAATAGCAATTGTATTAGGTTTATTTGGTGTATATAATTGCAAATAATTCTCTTTTGATGATGTAAAAATTGCCAAACTATAATCGGGTGTTTTAAATTGTATTTGGTTTGTGCTTAATACAAAACAGTCGTCCAGTTTTTTATCTTTAATTTCAAATCTATCCTCATTCTCAATATTTTCAAAATTGGAGGCAATCATCCTTTTGTCAAATAATATCTTTCTATTACTTTCAAAGTTTAAGCAACTATTAAACAAATCACTGCTATAAAAATATGGATGCCAACCTATTGTAAACGGGAAAGAGCTTTCATCTAAATTTTTCAAAGTGACTTTAAGATTAATTGTATTTTGAGTTAAAGTATATGTTAAAAGAATGGAATAGTAAAAAGGAAATCCGTTGACTCTTTTGGTTTCGGTGTAACCTAATGTAACAGAAGCACAATCCTTTGAAACATCTTCTTTTATAACATTAAATCCTTTATTGTAGACAAGCCCATGCAAGGCGTTGTTCTCTTCTATTTTATTTATATTCAGTTGATATTTTTTTTGTTCAAATGTATACTCACCATCTTTAATTCTGTTTGCAAAGGGGAACAATATCGCTGAAGCATACGTAGTTTCATGGGTCATTGGATGTACATCATTAATAATAGAATTATTATTTAGACACAACTCTTTCAAACTACCTCCAAATTCAGGGTATAACTTTGCACTTGAATTACTATCAAAACTCTCTAATAATATATAATTAAGCGATTGTTCTTTGTCTTGTATGTGTCTAACTTTATACAAATTATATTTTTGTTTTTATAAAGGTTTAAACAATTTGGTCTAAATGATGTTTTTTTAGATATTCATCTACACCAATTTTTTTTGCTTCATTGCCAAAGTCTTTTGGGTTTTTACCGTACATCTTTTTAAAGCATTTTGAAAAATATTTTGGATCATTAAAACCAACCTTAAATGCAACTTCAGAAATTGTATAGCCGTATTTAGTGATTAAAATAGCTCCCTTTTTTAAACGCATTAAGCGAACAAAATCTACCAAAGTTTGCCCAGTTAAAGATTGGCACTTTCTGTAAAGGCTTGAATAGCTCATATTTAAAGAATCTGCAATCAATTCAACTTTAAAATTGGCTTCATATAACTTTGAATTTATAATAGATGTTAAATTTTCAAGAAAAATTTCATCTTGAGTTTGATTTAATTTTATTTCTGGACTGCTAATTATTTCTTTGCGATATTTTGAAATTATATGTTCTTTTGATATCATAATATTGTTAATCTTCAATAGTAATTCTTTTGTGTTAAAAGGTTTATTGATATACTCTATGGCTCCAGATTTAAGGCCTGATATTTTTGCATTTGTAGAGTTTTTTGCTGTAAGTAGTATGACAGGAATATGCTTTGTTAAGTGATCTATTTGTAATTTATTGCACATTTCAATACCATCAAGTTTGGGCATCATAATATCGCTTAAAATGAGATCTGGGAAGTTGCTTTTTGCATAATGATACCCTTCTTCACCATTATCAGCGAGTATAATGTTATACTGATTATCTAAAAGTTCTTTTAAAAATGTTTGTAGATCATAATTATCTTCGACAATTAAGACAGTTTTTTTAGATAGATTTAATTCTTGATTCTCTTTTTGATTTTCAACTTCTTTAGGTGTTGATAATTTTTCTAAATCGTCAGTTATAATTTTTTCAAAATCGTGATATGCATTTTCTGTAATAGGGAATATTATGGTAAAAATAGTACCTTCAATTGCAGTGGATTTAACTTTAATTTTCCCTTTATGCAAATCTATGAGCTCTTTTGTAAGAGCTAATCCAATACCTGAACCTTTGATTTTTCTACCCGTATTTGATTGGTAAAATAATTTAAAAATCGAATCTAATTCTTCCTTTGGAATACCAGGACCAGAATCGGTTACTGATAATTTTATTTGTTTCTTAGCATTAATGGGGGCAATATTTAATTGAATGTTACCTTCTTGAGGAGTAAACTTGAATGCATTAGAAAGCAAATTGTATACTATGTGTTCTATTTTTTCTTTATCGTACCATACTTCTGACAGGTTTTCTGGGCAGTTTATTGCAAAATCAATTTTCTTTTTTCTAGCTAATTCTTTAAAAGATAGAGAAATTTCTTCTATATTTTTAAATAAATTGTTTTTAGTAACGGTTAGCCTTAATGTACTCAATTCCTTATCTCTTACCAAAGTTAATTCTCGAGCTATTTTAGAAAGGCGTTTAGTGCTGTTTGAGATAATATTTAGTTGTTGTTTAAGTAGTAAGTTTCCGTTTTTTTCGGCAAGCTCTTGCATATCATCAATTGGACTCAAAATTAAAGTTATTGGAGTCTGAATTTCATGAGACATTTTTGCAAAGAAATTCATTTTTTCTTCATGTAGCTCATTCTCTTTTTTATGGCTAATTTTTTCTAAAAGCAAATTTTTTCGTAATGAATACCATCGCTTTATTCCAAGTATAAATAAACCAAGTAAGCATAAATAAATAATGTATGCTATGGGTTTATTCCAAAAAGGATACTCTATTTGAATAGCAATGGATTTTGCTGGAATATCCCAAACACCTTTTTTTGAAGCTGCTTTAACTTCAAAAATATAATTACCAGAAGGAATATTAGTAAATGCTGCAATACGTTCAGGTTGATTTTCAACCCAGTTGTCGTTAAACCCTTTTAACCTGTATGCATAGTAATATTTTGGGTCTAGAATATTATCAATAGCAGAAAATCTAAATGAAAAAGAAGATTGATTGTGTTTTAATTTTAATGACTCAACATTAAGTAAACCTGAGGCGATTTGTGAAGGAACTAAAGAGTCTGCTGGTTGATGAAGAATTTCTATCGAATTAATATGCAGTAAGGGATGCGATATTTTTTTGCTTAATAGGTTTGGGTTAAAATAATTAAAGCCTTTAATACCTCCAAAGTATAAAATGCCTTGTTCATCTTTAAAAGCACTTCTAGATAAAAAGGCATTATCTTGAAGGCCATCTGTGCTATAGTAGGTCTTTAAATTTGCTTTTTTAATATCTATATGGCAAATACCATTATTTAATGAACTAAGCCAGAGATTATTACTATCTTCTACTATGACAGAACAAAATTTTTGTTCATTAATAGATTCTATATGATCAAAAGTGCTGTATGATTTGTTTTTAGTATTAAATTTTAAAAGTTTGCCTTTGTTACTTATTAACCATATCTCATCAGTTTTTCCAAGAGACATATACGTTACGCCATTAGTTGCATAATCTTTGTTATCGTAATATGAATGATTTGTGAATGTTGAGTACTTTATATCTGTATTATTTTCATTAAATTTAAATAGTCCTCCTTGATAGATCCCAACCCAAATAGCTCCAGAGTTATCTTCAATAAAACTTTCAGGAATATAGCCTGTTAAGCCATTTGAATTATTTTCAAAAGAAGCAAGCAAATTTAATTGAGATGAATAAACATTTATAGAAATATTAGATCCAACCCAAATACGCCCTTTAGAATCTTTAAAAACAGTGCCTATATCACTAGCTTCATGGTTTTTTGAATTTAGAATAGGGATTTTTTTAAAAGTGCCTTTTTTTGTATTATGAAAAAACAAACCATTCTTGTATGTCCCAAACCATATGTTTGATTGGTTATCTTCGGTTATAGATTGTACGTAAAAACCTTTATTTAAAGCGATATTATTATAATATTGGGTTTCATTAGTAGTACCATCTAAATTATAACTGATCTTTGTTAACCCAGAACCATCTGTTCCTGCCCATATGTCTCCCTGCGTACTCTTATAGATACTTAAAATTCTAAGCGGGGTGTTATTTGCAGACCCTTCATGATAATTAATATTATTATTAGCATTTGGGAGCACATTAAGTTTTCCATAATTTGTAGATATCCATATATTCTCATTATTGTCTTGGTTAATGTTTGTAATGGTATTACTACTTAAAGAAAATTCGTTATAATCCTGTTTGATAAATAAATCCACCTCTCCGTTACTAGGGTTTACTTTATACAAGCCTCCACCATCAGTACCTCCCCATATATACCCATTGTTATCACAAAATAATGTTAAGAACATTTCTTTATTAATATTAAACTTTCTTTTTTTGAAAAGTGCTTCTTGAATAAATTGTTTCCGTGTTATATCGTAAACAAAAAGACCAAAGGTTGCTGTACCTATCCAAAGTCTATTATTTTTATCTGTTGCCAGAAACAAATTGCCTGGGTAATCAGTAAAAGGACCTATTAACTCGTTAGTTGCTTTTGATTTAAGAGAGTAATTAAAAATTTTTCCATCGCTAGTACTTACAAATAATTCATCTGACTTTACTAAGTTCAGATCAATAATATTCTTGAGAGGTATGTTTTCCTTATAGATTGTTGTAATACTATCTATTTTTGAATTCTTGTACTGGTATATTGTACCTACTTTTGAAGCCAACCACATACTTTCTTCTTTTGAGATAATCTTCGTTACATTATCTTTTACTAATAATGAAATATCTTCAAATTGTCCTTTTGATACATTGTGTTTTGATACTAGTCCAAAAGCAGATGTAATCCAAATGTCTTTATTGTAATCAGTAATAATATCAGTTATAACATCATCTTGTTTCCAGTTAGGAAAAATGACTTGGCTTTTAATTGATTTGTAATTGTAACCATCATACACTAAAATACCAATGCCAGAATGCATCCAAATATTCCCTAATTGATCTTGAGTAGTTTTATAGACTCTTACAGTTTTATTATTAAAAGTTGGAGATATGTGCTTAACGCTTGTGTGATTTTGCCCATACAAAAAAGAAGAACTCAATAAAACAAAACTTAATAAAAGATAGGCTCTAATTGTGGACATTATTTATGGTTTTGTTTTTAAAAAGTAGTTTTTAGTAAGGTATATTTTTTAAAGTAATCCTTTAAAAAGTTATTTAAATATTATAATACCTACGAGGTAAAGGTATTGCTAAAATTTATTAGAATTAATCTATAGCTTCATAAATACGAGACTTAAAGAGGACAAATTAGTCAAAAAGGAGTAAAAAATATTCACAATATTATTTTAGGCAAAATACTACTCTTAAATGATTAAAATGTCAACATGACTCTAGAAAGTTTATAGCATTTTTGTTAAAATTTTAACATTAAGATAACTTTTTATTAATATATATATGAGTTCAAGACGGAATTTTATAAAAAAATCAATTATTGCAGGGGGAGGAATAGCGATAGTTCCAAACTTAACATTCGGGATAACAAATAGTATTAATAAAGAAAAATTAAATGTAGCTTTAATAGGTGTTGGTTTAAGAGGAACAAATCATTTAGACAATTTATTAAATAGAAATGACATTAATGTCTTCGCTATTTGCGATATAGATCAAAATAGAATAAATATTGCGCTAGATCATATAAGTAAAGCGGGGCAAAAGAAACCACAAGTATTTGGTAATAGTGACTATGACTATAGAAACCTTTTAGCCCTAAAAGATATTGATGCTGTAGTTATATCTACGCCGTGGTTATGGCATACAAAAATGGCAGTAGACTCTATGAAAGCTGGAAAGTATACTGGTTTGGAAGTGTCAGCCGCTAATACTTTAGAAGAGTGTTGGGATTTAGTTAATACACATGAAGCAACAGGATCACATTTAATGATTTTAGAGAATGTGAATTACAGACGTGATGTTTTAGCTGTATTAAACATGGTGAAACAAAATGTATTTGGAGAGTTATTACATTTTAGAGGTGGATATGAGCATGATTTAAGGGGTGTGAAGTTGAA
>CAXMOQ010000060.1:0-14183 GCA_964195015.1 uncultured Flavobacteriaceae bacterium
CAATTCGATTCCTGATACAAAAATTTCGTATAACGATATGATTGTTAAGGCTTGTGCTCTAGCATTACGTCAGCATCCGCAAGTAAACTCACAGTGGTTTGACGACCGGATGAAATTAAATAATCATGTACATATTGGTGTTGCTGTAGCTGTAGAAGATGGTTTGGTGGTGCCTGTAGTACGTTTTGCAAATGAGCAAAGCTTGCCTCAAATAGGAGCTGCTGTTAAAGATTATGCGGTCAGAGCTAGAAACAAGAAATTAACACCACAAGAAATGGAAGGTAGCACGTTTACCATTTCAAATCTTGGTATGTTTGGTATAGAAAGTTTTACATCTATTATTAATCAGCCTAATTCGGCAATTCTTTCGGTTGGGAATATTGTACAAAAACCAGTGGTCAAAAACGGGCAAATAGTTGTAGGTAATACCATGAAGCTAACCTTGGCCTGCGATCATAGAACGGTTGATGGTGTAACAGGATCGTTGTTTCTTCAAACCTTACAGAGTTATATTGAAAACCCAGTGACAATGTTAATTCCTGCGTAGGCAGGAATCTCATCATATATCAAAATCCTGTTTCTCCCAATACATATCAGTAGAAACAGGATTTATTATTTAAAAGCAGCTCTAAATTATTTATCTCCAGCCGTTGAAGGGTCTATAATAGTAGCTACTGCGGCAACCGAATTTGCTGGAAAACCACCTTGTTTCGCATGCTCTCTAACCATATCTTCATTAGCTGCCATATAAACACAATAAATTTTGTCGCCTGTAACGTAGCTATGTAGCCACTTTATGTCCGATCCCATTTTATCTAAAACACCGCAAGATGTTTGTGAAATGGCCTGCAATTCTTCAGCAGATAAATTCCCAGCACCTGGGATTTCTCTTTCAATAACGTACATGTTTTGGTTTTCGGTTTCGGCTTCTGCTCGTAACAGATCTGTTGCGGATTTTTCTTGTCCCATTGAATTAAAAGTTGTTAAGGCAATTGCCAAGATTAATAATGATTTTAGTGTTTTCATAATGTGTTGGATTTTAGTTATAACCAAAAATAGGTCAATATTAAATTGTTGACAGCTACAATTAGTTCAAAGAATTACAATTTTGAACCATTAGGTGAATTATTAATGGGCAATGGATTAAAATATATGCTGTTGGATATATTTTGATGGGAGAATACCAAATTTATCCTGAAAGCATTTAGAGAAATATGCGGGACTATTAAATCCTGTTTCAAAGGCAATTTCAGAAATATTACCGCGTTGGTCATGTAATAATTTTAGAGCTTGTTGAAGCCTGTATTCTTTAATAAAGTTATTGGGTGATTTCCCAGTTAAAGTCATTAATTTTCTATACAATTGAGATTTGCTATAACCTAATGTTTTGCTGAATTCGGTAATATTAAAATCAGAATTATGCCAAATGGTTTCAACAAAGTCCATTAAAAGCGTTAGAAATCTTTCTTCGGCGGGTTTTAGTGATCGAATAAGTTTCTTATCGATATAAGCATGCCTGTTTTCGCTTTCATAAAGTGCTTTTATTTCAGTGGAAATAACAACTTGCTCTTTGATGATTTCGCACATTCGAGTCGATAATGTTACAGCTTCTTCGAAAATTTTATCCTTCCCTGTTACGGGAACTCCAGATGCTAATCCTATTTTAAGATTCCTGTAAGTGGTGTCGAATTTTGGCGTAATATATTTAATGTTTGATTGGATTTTTAGAGCACATAAAATAGCATTTGACACCGATTTAAAAGACACCAAATAACTGGTATTGTCCTGCTTTACGGTTCTCCCTTCAAATTGCTTCAGTGTTTTGGAAACACTATTGTGAAACTTTTGAGTAAAAACATTAAACTGATTCCCTTCAAGTCTATTCAAGTAATTACTAGTCTCAATGACCATGATAACTCTAAAGGCAGGGTCGTTAATAATATTGAGTTCAGAATTTGTAGCTTTTTTTGGATCCGAAATCCTCCCAAGAAAAGATTCGACGATATTCGATTCGACCTCTATGATACTGTTTGGAATATCGCCATGGGCTTCATGATGCATATCTTCGATTGCCTTTTTATTAGGCGCTTCAATTAAACAAAAGGCCGTTTTCCTTTCATTATCAAACCAATAGGTAAACCCACGACAACCAAACTTGCCTTCGATTTTTAAATCTTCCTGATGTATTTGAGCCAAGGTTTCTGAAGTAACCGAATCAGAAACATCATGGCGATCCATGTAAATAGGCATGACTATCTATTTTCCCTACAAGTTAATGATTTTTAAGGACATATACTTATGTGTTGTTGTGCCAATTTTACTGAAACAATTAAGATATGTTAATAATGATAAGAATGCTGAAAAATAAATCGCCCAACGCAGGATTTTTCTATCTTTAAGCTTTAAAACCACCTATGAGAAACTTTATTTCCCTTCTAGTTTTATTTTTAATAATCGGTTGTAACAGTTCAAAAAGCCAAATGGCAACAATGACGGTTACCAGTGAAGACCTTAATGAAACCGTTTCTTTTTTGGCTTCCGATGCGCTAAAGGGACGAAATACCGGTAGTGAAGGTATTGAAATGGCAGCCCAATATATTGAAGATAAATTCAAAACGTATGGTGTAAATCCTTATTTTGAAACTTATCGTGACGCATTTATGGCAAAAGACAGAAAGGCATCCAATATTGTTGGACTTGTTGAAGGGCAAGACCCGGAATTAAAAAATGAGGTCATTATCATTGGTGCGCATTACGATCATATTGGTATACGCTCCAAAATTGTAGATAATGATTCTATTGCCAACGGTGCTAACGATAATGCGGCCGGAACAAGTGCTGTTATTGTGCTTGCAAAGTACTTTGCAACAAAGAAAAACAATAAACGCAGTTTGATGTTTGTATTGTTTTCTGCCGAAGAAATGGGTTTGTTGGGTTCTAAACATTTGGCTAGCAGATTAAAAGAGCAAGACATTAATTTATATACGATGATAAATTTTGAAATGATAGGTGTGCCTTTTACGGATAGAGATTATGTCGCTTTTGTATCTGGATACGATTTATCGAATATGGCAAATAAAATTAATGAATATGTGGGTAGTAATCTTATTGGTTTTTCAGAAGTAGCTAAACGATATAACTTATTCAAGGCATCAGATAATTATGCTTTTTATAAAGAGTTCGGATTACCATGTCAAACCATTTCATCTTGCGATCTTTCAAATTATGATTATTACCACCATGTTGACGATGAAACCGATAAATTAGATTACAAACACATGGCACATTTAGTAAATGCCGTTATTCCTGCTATTGAGAAAATGAGTAATACGGTCACTAAAGAAATAATAATGCATGAGTAGAAATGTTATTATAACAGGGACCAGTCGGGGAATAGGATTCGAGTTGGTGCATTTGTTTGCTAATGCTGGACACAAGGTGCTTGCCTTATCGAGGAATGCACAACCTGTAAGTAATTTGCATTTTGATAATATTACTTCCTTTTCATTTGATTTGAATAATGTTGATGATTTTAATAAAGTGGAGGATTTTATCGCTACCGAATGGCAACAAGTCGATATTTTAATAAACAATGCGGGAACCTTGTTAAACAAACCGTTTGTAGAAACCTCAATGGAGGACTTTGAAAAAATTTATAAGACAAATGTTTTTGGTGTTGCCGAAATGACACGCATTGTCATTCCGTTTATGAAAAAGGACGGTCATGTGGTAACTATTAGTTCCATGGGAGGCGTTCAAGGCAGTATGAAATTCCCTGGATTAGCTGCTTACAGTTCCAGTAAAGGCGCAGTAATTACTTTAACCGAATTATTGGCAGAAGAGTACAAAGAAACTGGGCCTGCGTTTAATGTTCTTGCCCTTGGTGCTGTACAAACCGAAATGCTTAAAGAAGCTTTTCCAGATTATGAGGCACCAACTACAGCTTTAGAAATGGCACAGTATGTTTTTGATTTTTCACTAAACGGGAACAAGTATTATAATGGGAAAATGCTTCAGGTTTCTAATTCTACACCTTAATAATTTATTTGATAAAAACTATTTTTCAGCAATCCCAATCATAACATACCTTTTATTTTTAGGAATTAGCCCGTCTATTATAGTGTCGCCTTTCGCAAAAAGTTGCCTTTGACTTTCTGTTCTTCCAAAAGCACCAAAAAAACCAACAGTTGTATAGTTCAAACTTTTAAACGATGAAAAAAGCTTTTTCATTTCATGGAGTTTTAAATAATTCCATTTACTTCCCCATCTAATAAATTTCTTTCTGGCGTACATGTGTAAAAACGACCCTTCAAGATTCTCAATAGACAGTACTTTTCCCCCGGGTTTGAGACATTTATATATTTGGTCTATTGTTTTTTGTTCCAAACGTTCATCAGATTCAATGCTTACGCCGCCAAGTAGAGATTTAAAAACTACAATATCAAAAGTATTTTCATAAGGAATATTAGAGGCATCAATCGCTTCATACGTTATTCTATCTTCGCAATTATATTTTTTATGTAATGAAATGGTTTTATCTAATTCGTGTTGCTGATCGGCATAACTAATATCAGAACACAGAACATGGTTGTTATTTAATGCTAACCAAAGTGATAAGCCGCCTTGTCTGGCACCAATTTCAAGACATTTATAATTTTTATTTTTAATATCGACGTGTTTTTCCCAAAAGCCAAATGATTTTGACCAATTGATAATATCCCATCCAATGATGTCCTTAATGACGTTCTTGTCCATTATACAGCAATTAGTTAGATATTTTCAATTGTTTGGGATACTTTATCCATTTCTTCAATTGTATTAAAATAATGTGGCGATAACCGGATAGCCCATTCTATGCCTTTTTTGTTGAAATCTATTAAACCCCATTCTTTATTACTTACGCTGTAATATACCTTGTTTTTGTCTAGAATATTAGAGATCCTTTTTAACGGTACATTCCCTTTTCTGAAGGTTAATATATTACTCGTATTTAAACCGTTATCAAACAATACAACATTCGGGATAGATGATAGGTTTGCTCTTAACTGTTTCATGATTTTTTCATTATACGCTTGAATATGTTCCATGCCAATATTGTTGGCATATTTAATGGCTTCTTTAAATCCCATTTTAAAAGCACAAGGCGATTCCCAAAGTTCAAAACGTTTAGCACTGTCCAGCATTTCAAACTTGTATATTTCTGTCCATGTGGCACCTCGACCATCAATATATAATGGAGCATATTGTTCTTTTAGTATTTTATCAGACACATATAAAAACCCTGTGCCTCTTGGTCCTCGTAAAAACTTTCGGCCTGTAGCGGTTAAAAAATCACACTTTAATCGTTTTACATCAACGACTATTTGCCCAACTGATTGGCAGGCATCTAAAAGAAAAATGATATTATTTTTTTCGCAAATATTACCTATAGCTTCTACGTTTTGAATGAGTCCTGAATTGGTCGGAATATGGGATATCGATACCAATTTCGGATGGTACATTTTTACCAAAGTTTCAAAATCTTCAATATCAAGTTCTCCGTTTTCAAAAGTCTTAATGCGAACAACGTTTATTTGATGTCTTTTTTGAAGTGCTATAAAATGAATATGATTAGAGGCGTAATCATCATCCGTTGTGATAATAGTATCATCTTTTTTAAAATCGATAGATGACAATGCTTTTATATAACCATCGGTGGCATTATTGACGAAAGCTATATTATGTGCTTCACAGTGTATTAGTTTTGCAGTTTCATTGTAGAATTCGTCAAATTCCGATTTCCGTAATTCTTCAAGTTTATAACCTCCAATTTTCTCCTCTTCAATTAGATATTCATTTACTTTATGGACGACTATTTTGGGTATTAACGATGCACCAGCACTATTTAAAAATATCTTGTCCTTACAGTTAGGCGTATCTTGTCTTGTTTGTTCAATATTCATCAGCTACTTTTTTAGAGTCTCTACAAACGCTATGGCTTTTTTTGAAAAATGAATCCATGCCTCTGAATGCTTTAAAGGTAAACAAATCCAACCTTTCATAGGTTTGTTGGAGTCGTATAAATGAGACCCAATTTTTGCGCCTTCAAGTTGAAGCGCTTCTTGTTGTGCTGCTTTATCAAGCTTGAACAACATTGTTTCTTTCCATAATATGGTCGCCACTTTTCCATTGATCGCCTTAATACATAATGCACCAAACATCTTACCCTCGTTAGCTTCAGGAAGTTGGTTAATAATATTACGGAATATAGCTTCTGGTTTTTTCATTTTAGTTTTAAATACTTATATAATGGTCTGTATATAGTCTCATGCTTTATACATTAAATTACAACAAACGATGTCTGGTCCAGCGCTGTCGAGACTTCATTCTGTGTTACACAGTTCTAGACTGCGCTCGAACCGACAAATAAATAAGCCCATAGTTTCTGAAAGTCAAATGTTTATCGTTTTATTTTGTATGTACTTATTTACTGAACGCTATAATTATTAGCGCATCAATTGACTTTTTAATTCATCAATAGTATTTACAGAATTCAAATAAGTATTATCTATTTCGTATAAATCAGAAAATGTTTGAAAGCTGCTTCCATCCGATCGTGTTCTGGTCGATTCTTTTTTATAAAACTTACGTTTTAAAACAAAATCGGGTTTGCTAATCCAGCCACAAACCGTCACTTCTTTTTTATTTTTATGAAAACTACAGAAGATATAAATTTCGGTATCGAAATAATCCTGAAGTTTTAAAAAATTATTGGTGTAATAGGGTTTCACATCGGTGGTTCTAACCATAGTTTTTACGTCGATCTTTTTGTTGTTAAATACAATATCTACACCATCATCAAAACCTTGTTTTCCATCAACCTTCCTGAATCAAATAATTTCATGACAACGCTTTGCCCAATGATGCCGGTTAGTTGTTGTTCTGGCGTGCCATTAGCTACCCTGCGTTTCCCAAAATTGTATTGCGCCACTTGGTGTGTACAATAATCAATCAGGTCTTGTTTGACTTTAATGGTAAACATGTTTAAAGTTAATATTTTTAGATATTATACAAGATAAGGTATTCTAATTATTTACATTATTTTTGTGTCAATGCAAAACACCTTACAACAATACATTCCGAGACCTGCTCTACAAAGTGTTTTAAAATTATTAGAACACGATAATCTAACGGTAAAAATTAAAAACGAGCGTAAAACACGTCATGGAGATTATAGGAAACTTCCAAATAACAAGCACCAAATAACAATTAATTCGAACCTAAACAAGTTTCGGTTTTTAATCACGCTTATTCACGAAATTGCACACTTTGAAGCCTATAAGCAGTACGGTAAATTTATAAAACCACATGGCGTGGAGTGGAAGCGAAGCTTTCAGCATTTAATGTTGCCCTTTTTAAATCCGGAGATTTTCCCAAACGATATTTTACCGTTGTTAGCAAATCATTTTAGAAACCCTAAAGCAAGTAGCGATACCGATGTGAAACTTGCACACGCATTAAAACAGTTTGATGAACCCAACGATAAAAGCTATATTTTTGAACTTCCGCTTGGTTCAGATTTTAAGCTCTATAACGGGAAAGTGTTTAAAAAAGGAAACAAGCGTGTAAAACGTTATGAGTGTATAGAGATTAAAACAGGAAAGTTGTATCTTTTCAATCCGAATGCCGAGGTGCAATTACTGGAGTAATTGTCATTCCCGTGATTTATGCTGAACCGGTTTCAGTAAGATTGGAATCTCAAGAAAAGAAGTTGGATTATAATTAAACAGATTCCCATTTTCATGGGAATGACAAAAAGTTGTCAATGAATAAAAACTATTACGCCATTTTAATGGCAGGCGGTGTAGGGTCGAGATTTTGGCCAGTAAGTACACAAGATTTTCCAAAGCAGTTTCACGATATGTTGGGAACCGGTGATACGCTTATCCAGAAAACCTTTAACCGCTTAAGTAAACTTATTCCGAAGGAAAATATTTTCATTTTAACCAATGAACGTTATAACGATTTGGTTTTCGAACAACTCCCAGATGTTACTAAACGACAGGTTGTTTTAGAGCCTGCAATGCGTAATACGGCACCATGTATTTTATATGCTGCGTTAAAAATTCAGAAGGAAAACCCTGAAGCTTTAATGATTGTCGCACCTAGCGACCATTGGATTGAAGATGAAGATACTTTCGTAAAAAACGTACAACAAACCTTCGATTTCTGTTCTCAAAACGACGTCTTGATGACGCTTGGTATTCAGCCAAGTTTTCCAAATACAGGATATGGTTATATTGAATTTGATAAATCTTCGAATGACAACATAAAAGCAGTCCATCAGTTTATGGAAAAGCCAGATTATGAAACGGCTAAAGCATTTGTTGCACAAGGCAATTTTTTGTGGAATGCAGGGATTTTTATGTGGACTGTAAAGAGTGTTATTAACGCATTTAAAAATAATCAGCCTGAACTATATGATTTATTTGAAAAAGGTGCTGAGGTTTACAACACCAATTTTGAAGACGATTTCATTCAGGAAAACTACTATAAGGCAGAAAATATTTCGGTGGATTATGCTATCATGGAAAAATCTAAAAATGTTTATGTGCTACCGGCTGAATTCGATTGGAACGATCTAGGGACTTGGGGAAGTTTATATGATAAGTTGGATAAAGATGACCACAATAATGCTATTGTTAATGCCAGAACATTAACCGAAGATGCTACAGGCAATTTAATTAGTGCCAGTAATAATAAAGTTGTTGTGATTGATGGTTTGAAGGATTATATTGTGGTAGATAAAGATGATGTTTTACTTATTTATCCTAAAGAAAAAGAGCAGGATATTAAAAAAGTACTTCAAAAAGTTAAGGAAAAATTTGGAGAGCGTTATGGTTGAAAATAGCAAATAGCTTCGAGCCTTCAATAACAAACAGATTCAACAGTTTTATTTTATATTCGTGTATTGGTGGCAAAAATTATATAAATGGAAGAAAACAAATTCAATTTTTCTGAAGAAGAAACACACCAAGAACCTGATGTAAAGCAATCTAAACAAGCTGTAAAAAATGATGCCAAGGGCTTATTTGCAAGTTTAAACAATTTATAACCGAGCTGTTGAATTTTCGTGACGACACCTATCGCGATGCAACTATTGATGCCATAAAAAGTGATGTGCCTTTTAAAGGTGCAACAGCCTGGATTTTAGTATGCTCTATTTTTGTGGCATCGGTTGGGATTAATGCAAATTCTACCGCGGTTGTTATTGGTGCTATGTTAATTTCGCCCCTCATGGGACCAATTCTTGGTATTGGTATGTCTATCGCTATTAATGATATTGATGTGCTGCGAAAATCGCTGTTAAATTTAGCAACCATGGTGGTTTTAAGTTTATTAACGGCATTTTATTCTTTTGGTTATTTCCTTTGAGTGAGGAAACTTCAGAGTTATTTGCCCGTACGCGACCGGATATCCGTGATGTACTTATTGCTTTTTTTGGTGGTTTGGCGTTAATCATTGCCAGAACAAAAAAAGGGACTATTGCTTCGGTAATATTCGGAGTTACTATTGCTACCGCTTTAATGCCACCCTTATGTACCGCTGGTTATGGATTAGCAAAAGGGAATTGGGAGTATTTTCTAGGTGCCATGTATTTGTTTACTATTAACACCATCTTTATTGCTATGGCAACTTTTATTGTCTTAAAACTGTTACGCTTTCCAATGATAAAATACGTAAATTCTAAAAAACGTAGTCGTATCGCTAAATTTGCTACGCTTTTGGCGATAATAGCTATAGTACCCGCAATATGGACTTTTGTTAATGTGTTTAAAGAAAGTAATTTTAATAGAGATGCCCGAAGTTTTGTTGAAAATGAGTTAAGTGCCTTGCCACATTCAGAATGCTTGAAGAAGAATGTCATTTATGCCTATTCAAGCAAAGAAGCTTCTTTAATCGAAATAAATACATTTGGACTAGATGAAATTCCAGAATCTACAATCGCTTTATTGAGAAACAGAATGAAGGATTATCGTTGGCTATAGAAAAGTGAATTGGTTTTAAATCAGAATAAATATAAAAATATTAATAACTTTAAATATATGGAAGAATTGCGGTCACGCGATTCTTTAGATTTATTGACGTTAAATCAAAAGATCCGATATTTATAGACCAGTGCAAAGCGCCTTTCTAAATTAGAACGTAATTATATTGCTTTTGAAGAATTAACAAAGGAAGTAAAAATTAACTACGAAAACATTGAGCAACTTTCTTACGCCATTGTTATGAGTTCTAATTTCACTAAAATCGATACTATTTCTGTGTTCTCGGCAAAATGGTATGATTCTGTAAGTAATAATAACAATATAGCTAAAGATAAAGACAAGTTAGAGCGTTGGTTGAAGGTGAAATTCAATTTGGATACTTTGGTGGTTAAAGCAATTCAATGATTACTGTTTTACCATTTTATAATTAAAGCCTTGATTGTTTTCTCCAAGAACATATACTTGTATTTCTTGGACATTTAGTTTTTTATAAATAATACGCTTTGGGAAGTCATGGGTAAAGTTTTCAAAAGATAAAGAATCTTTAATCGTTTTATTTAAGGTAAAAGGAATAGTTGCACCTTCATTTTGATTTGGAAGAGTAGCTTTATAAACAGTTTCTCTATTGATTATGCTAATGGATAATGTTTCTGTTGTAATTTTTTTGTTATCTTTTATTTTATACACATAACCTTCGAGAATATCAGTTTCTGTTTTGTTCCAGACTTCGTATTGGTCTCTGTTTTCTACTTTCCAAATGCCCTCTAAAAAGGAAGCAGATTTAAGATTAGATTGACCACAAGAAGACAATGTGATAATAAATGAGAATAGAATTAATATCGTTTTCATCGCATGTTAAATTATGAATTACAAATATAAATAGACCTAACTTTTTACAATTGTAAAAAAACGACAGTTATCTTTTAAGAAATAAATTTGCCATATTGGTCTCATTAAAACCGTAGGAAGAAGGATTTTTACCGGTAAACTCCTTAAAATTATTTATAAAATGAGATTGATCGTAATATCCTGCTAAAAAGCTAATATCCAACCAATTAAAATCTTCGTTCTGAATAAGGTTAAATATATGCGAAAACCGCACTATCCTGGTATAAAATTTAGGAGAAACCCCAACATGCTTTTCAAAATAGCGTTCTAAACTTCGTGTGCTAATACCTAAATCATCAGAAGTCGCTTCTAAAGGTATTTGTCCATGCTTTTCTAAAATGAGTTTAAGTATTTTCTCGCCTTTGCTATCAGGAAACTTTTTGTCTTTTAAAAAACTCAAAAACCATTTTTCTATTAAATCTACTTTTGTTTCAAAGGATTGATTACCAATAGCAATATCTATGATTGGGCTTAAGGCCACTACAAGTTTTGAATTAAAGGGAATTACTTTATCCGTTAAACCATTCATATTAATTTTAAAAAGAGTTGAAAGTGCTGATGGTTGAAACTTTATGGCAAAGGTTCCAACAGCCCCAGAGTTTTTTAAGTAAAAATGATTTCGAATTTGACCTGCTAATAAGTAATTACCCTGCTTGTACCAGTGTCCATTAATATTGATAAAGGGTGTTTCTTTATAGTGAAAGATCATTTCAGGATAACCATCAGGAATTATTTTTTCTTCCTTTATTGTGGTAGCTCCTTCACTGTCAACCATCCAGAAATTTTTAATGATGCGAGATAGTGGTTGTATAGAATCTTTCTTGAGAAATAACATTTGGGGTTATTGCTTTTCCTCAATATACATTTGTCGCACTTTCTTCATAAGTTCAGAAGAATATACAAAGTCGGTAACAACTTCGTTATCGGTTTTAAAAATGGTTGTATGAGAGCCAGACCAAGCTTTTATGCCATCTTTTAAAAAGATAATGGTCTCGCCAATTTCCATAACCGAATTCATATCGTGCGAATTAATAACCGTAGTAATATTATATTCTCTGGTAATTTCCTGAATTAAATTATCAATAACAATAGCTGTTTTTGGGTCTAATCCGGAATTGGGTTCATCACAAAACAAATATTTAGGATTGTTTACAATAGCACGCGCAATAGCTACACGTTTCTGCATGCCACCAGAAGCTTCACTTGGCATTTTGTAATGCGCATCGGCCAGATTTACACGTTTTAAAACAAAATCGGCACGATCTTCCATTTCGCTTTTATTCATTTTTGTAAACATGCGTAATGGGAACATAACATTTTCGGCAATAGTCATAGAATCAAACAAAGCGCCACCTTGAAATACCATGCCAATTTCGGCACGTAAATCACGTTTTTGGTCATTAGTTAAAGACGTATATATTTTACCCTCGTACGCAATGCTTCCTTCATCATAAGTAAATAAACCTAACAAGCATTTTAATAATATCGTTTTCCCAGAACCACTTTGACCAATAATTAAGTTAGTCTTTCCTTTTTCAAAGGTTGTGCTTATACTCTTTAAGATTTCAACGTCTCCAAACGATTTATGTAAATTTTTTACCTCTATCATTAGCTTAACAACATTTGTGTGAGTATATAATTTAAAAGGATAATAACAACACTGGTCCAAACAAAGGAAGTTGTACTCGCTTTGCCAACTTCCAGTGCGCCACCTTTCATATAATATCCATGAAAAGCAGGGATAGTAGCGAGCACAAAAGCGAAAACAAAAGTCTTTATAAACGAATAAATTATCTGAAAAGCTTGAAAATCGGTTTGTACACCTAGAATATAATTCTCTATAGTCGCATAACCTCCAAAATAACATGCTGCCATACCACCAAGGATGCCTAAAAACATACCTATGGCGATGCCAAAAGGGTATAACATTAACGCAATAGTTTTAGGGAGTACTAAATAGTTTAAAGAGTTTATTCCCATAACTTCTAGGGCATCAATTTGTTCGGTAACGCGCATGGTACCAATACTTGATGTGATAAATGATCCTACCTTTCCAGCCATAATAATGGAAGTAAAGGTTGGTGCAAACTCTAAAATAATGGATTGCCTTGTCGCAAAGCCTACCAAATATTTTGGAATTAATGGATTGCTAATATTTAATGCCGTCTGAATAGTGATTACACCACCTACAAAAAAGGAGATAAAAGCTATTATACCCAGTGATTGAATAATTAAATCGTCAATATCTTTTAAAATGAGTTGCTTCATTACAGACCATTTGGTGGGTTTGCGAAACATTTCTCGAATCATTAAAAAATAAAGTCCAATATTATGGAGGTAAGTCATAAGCAATTAAGTTACCGCTAAAGTAAAAAAATAGAATAACTTATTTAATCATTATTTTATTTTAGCGGGTAATAAATATCTTATTTTTGAAACTATATATATTTATTGATTATGAAACGAACTATTTTTTGCCTTTTAGTTTTAGTGCTATCCTTTTCTTGTAAAGCACAAACTACAGTTATTCAAAATAATGCACATGGAGAATTGCATGTCGATACTGCAAATCCGAAGTTAGTTGTTGGCATTGTAGTCGATCAAATGCGATACGATTATTTAACCCGATTTTATAATAAATTTGGAGAAGGTGGTTTTAAGCGTTTGGTAAACGAGGGCTTTAACTGTAAGAACAATCATTTTAATTATATCCCAACGTATACGGGACCAGGTCATACTTCGGTTTATACTGGAACCACGCCTAAATATCATGGTGTAATTTCTAATAATTGGTACGATAAAGAAACAAATGAAACCGTGTATTGTGCTGGAGATAATACGGTGCAATCTGTTGGCACGGAAAGTGCAGCTGGACAAATGTCGCCGCACAGAATGAAAACCACAACGTTTGCCGATGAAAACAGATTGTTTACCCAAATGCGAGGGAAAACCATTGGAATTTCAATTAAAGATCGCGGTGCTATTTTACCGGCAGGGCACACAGCGAATGCCGCTTATTGGTTTCATGGTATGGAAGAAGGTAATTGGATATCGAGCACGTTTTATATGAACGACTTACCGAAATGGGTGAACGATTTTAATGTGTCTGAAATAGCAGAGTCTTATTTTAAAGTCTGGAACACTTTGTATGATATTGAAACATATACTGAAAGCGGAAACGATTTAAACAGCTTTGAAGGCGGTTTTAAAGGCAAGGAAACAGCAACATTTCCTTATGATTTGGCAGCATTAAAAGAGCAGAACGGT
>CAXMOQ010000061.1:0-13534 GCA_964195015.1 uncultured Flavobacteriaceae bacterium
ACACAATTAGATACAGATTAATTATAACTACAGAAATCATAAGAAAGACAATAGCTAGAAGTCTATTGCTCAATGATTTTCCATGCCTATTTTGAAATAAAAAAAGAGAGACAAACAAAAATTGAAAACACAATATGTAAAACAATATTTTCAATAAAGTAATGTCCATATAAAGTTTTATTTGCCGTTAAATATAAATGTATTAAAATAAATAAATATCACTTATATAATGTAATGTCAAAAATCAGTATTTAACTCTATTATAAATGCTCATTTCACACACATTATGCTTCTCTCCTACGCCGTCGCATAAAAAGAGTGTTTGCTCGCTCCAGTCCTATTTGAGAAATAGGAGCTCGTGAACGGTGAGCGGTTTCGTTAATATTGCAGAAGAAAATATTGGAATAATATTTTTTAAAGGAAGTGATGTATGCCCTAGCGCCAGCTGCTCAATCGCTAAAAAGATACACCGTATCTTTTTTAACCGCCCTGCCTTGTTTTAGTCGAGGTTTTATGAGGTCTTGAGAAAAATATCAATTAAGTTTTTTGTGTAAGCCTTTCCTTTTTTAATTATTGAAGGTATAATTTTTCGGTTGCTTCTTTAAGATCTGCTTTCGGTAAAAATTGGTCGGAAATAGTAAGAATTGCATGAAGATTATCACGCAGCTTTTCCAATTTTATTTCACCTGGTTTTACAGACGTTTGCAGCAGATGTAGAGCCATATCTGCAAGAAGAAACCTTTGTTTTTCTAACCATTCATTATCACCTTGTTTTGCTTGATTAATCAAGTAAGCCGTTTCAACTTGCCTATGTAATTCCCAACTAATCTTTAATAATTCTAATTTATCTTCTTCTTTCATTCTTTTCAATTCTAAAATTGTTGGCTCTGTTCTTCGAATGTTATTTTTATGATTATTTAGCCATTATAATTAAAATATAGCTTCATTCCTTCATAGAAATATTTAAAACTTAGTGGCTTACCAAATCTTTATCCTTTCAGATTCGGGTTTATAATTTTTATCGCCAGGTTGTACATTGAAAGCCTCGTAAAATGGCGTAAAGTTCATTAATGGACCATTTACCCGCCACATAGGTGGGGAATGCGGATCTGTAGCCACATAATTGCGTAAGAATTCATCGCGTGTTTTAACGCGCCAAATGCGTGCGATGGATAAGAAGAAACGTTGATCGGGCGTAAAACCACCAATCCTAGTTGTGTCCTGCCCTTGTTTTGTCATTTTAAAGGCGTCGTAAGCTATAGCGATTCCTCCATTATCCGCAGTGTTTTCGCCCACGGTTAATGCACCTTTTAAAGGCACGCTATCTAAAACCGTAAATGTGCTATAGCGGTCAATAACCTGTTGCGTTTTCGCTTTGAATTTTTTATAATCTTCTTCCGTCCACCAGTTCTTCACATTGCCATCTTTATCAAATTGAGCACCTTGATCATCAAATGCATGTGTCAATTCATGACCTATGACCATGCCAATCCCTCCATAGTTAATGGCATCATCGGCATACAAATCAAAATAAGGAAACTGTAAAATACCTGCAGGGAAAACAATCTCATTTAGAGACGGATTATAGTATGCAGTAACGGTGGATGGTGTTGTGTGCCATTCGGTTTTATCAGGTGCTTTATTTAATTTATCCCGTTTATATTGGAAATCGTTTTGTCTCAATGCAACTACGTTTTCAAAATATTTATCTCGTTGTATTGTAACCTTTTCATAATCTCTCCATACATCTGGATACCCTATTTTTTTGGTAATAGAATATAATTTATCTTTTGCTTTTAGTTTTGTGCTGTCACTCATCCAGTCCAGTTGGTTTATCCTATTTTCGAAAGCTTTTTGAAGATTGTTCACAAGCTCTAATGCCCTGTTTTTCGCATCATCATTAAAATACCTTTTCACATACAATTGCCCTAGTGCATAACCAATCTGCCTGTCTACCCTTTGTACCATCAATTGCGCACGAGACTTCTGGACAGATTGACCAGACAATACTTTAGCGTATTCGAAGGCTGCATCTTGGAACGGCTGGCTTAAAATATTTGCATAACTACCAATTGTATTTGCCATTAAATAGGTCTTCCAATCTGCTAAAGGCACAGACTCTAGCATCGTGTTCAGCTTGTAAAAATACTCTGGTTGCTGAATATCAACAGAATCAGCTTGTATACCTAAATTTAATAGCATGTCTTGCCAAGCAATATTAGGTAGGTTTTTATTGATTTCTGACACTGACAATTTATGATAATTTGCCTTTACATCTCTACGTTCAATACGTATTTTGTGAGATTCAGCTAACTGTTTTTCTATATCGTAAACAATATCGGAAAGCTTCAAAGCATCTTCGTTACCAGTCAATTTGAACAACGTCGCAATATATTTTTTGTATGCCTCTTGAATGGCGACAGTGGAAGAATCGGTTTTAAAATAATAATCACGGTCTGGTAAGCCTAATCCAGACTGACCAACGTGCACTATGTTAATGCTACTATTTTCATCGTCCGGAGCCACATATGGGGCAACTATTGAATAATCGCTTGCCTTAAGTTGATTAGCTACAAATATCATAATCGCAGATACATTATTTATGGTATCTAGTCTGTCTAAAATATGCTGAATGGGCTGAAATCCACGCTTGTTGATGCTTAATGTGTCCATCCCTGAAGCGTAAAAATCCCCTAGCTTTTGTTCGATGCTTCCTTGTGGATGATCGCTAGCAGATACATCTTCTAAAATATTTTGGAGCAACTTTTTTTGAGGAATATTTAAATACCTATAAGAACCAACACCAACCTGATCGTCTGCAATTACTGCGGTGTCGTACCAAGACTTATTTACATGGTTGAAGAAATTATCTCCGGGTCTTATGGATGAATTAATGCCATCGAAATCTAATTTTGTCTGTTCGGTTGTATTTTCCTTTTTGCAGGACGTTAAGACGCATATTATTAATGCGAAGTAAACAAGGTTTTTCATAGGTTTAAGTTTCGTATTAACAAAGATAGGTAATTTTTACCATCGTAATATTGTTGATATCACCTTCAAAATTTTACCTCTTTGGTGTTGTATTGTTTTCAAAAAAATTGGTCAAGAACTCTAACAATACCTTAACATAGTTTGGCGTTATTATTCCATAAATTTGGTAATTGAAAAAATAGCTAAAATTAACATTGCGCTTTATTGATTTTCAGCAGTTTTGTTTAATCATTTATGAAATCACTAGTTTCGTTTATATTTTTCTTGAGCACCATTTTTGGCTTTGCTCAAGATATTCCGCTTAATATTCTTAAATTTAAACTTGTTGATTCTATTGTTACTGAAAAAGCAATGGACAGCTTCCATGTTGTAGATATTAAGGCAGAATACTGGGAAACAAACGTTTATAATCCGTATAAAAAGCAAGAAGTTAAATTCCCTTTGCGATTAAAGTTTAACGATTCTAACTATAGCTCTCCTATAACTATTAATAAAGTGATCACTTCTCGCTACGGTTGGCGACGTGGCAGAGCACATAAAGGGATTGATATTGATCTGGTAACTGGAGACAGTGTGGTTGCGATGTTTGAAGGTATTGTTCGTTTTGCTAATTATAATACTGGGCATGGTAGAACTGTAATTGTGAGACATTATAACGGACTGGAAACTGTTTATGCGCATTTGTCTAAATATTCGGTTAAAGTAAATGATACTGTCAAGCAAGGGCAACTTCTTGGTAAAGGAGGAACTTCTGGTAATGCCAGAGGAAGTCATTTACATTTGGTAGTGAATTATAAAGGCGTATCCATAAATCCTGAATATTTATTCAATTTTGCTGATAACAACGCCATAAGAGCAAATGATATTTGGGTAACGTCACATTGGACACGTCCATACCTTCATAACTCAAAAAGACAAAGCAATTTAAGTCTTTTACTTACCGAGGAAGAAGCCATAGCAAGTCTTCAAAAACAAAGCAAAATATATATTGTGAAACGCAGTGATACACTTTCAAAAATTTCATCACGGAATAACGTCTCTATTGCTGTACTTTGTAAAATTAATGCCATTAAAAAACCCTCGCTAACAAGGGTTGACAAAAACTTATTATTGAGTAGCGGATTTAAAACCTTTTTGGCATAAAAAACCCAGCATACATTTTGGTATACTGGTTTCTAGTTTTAAGATTTAATTTGTTTTAGTCTTTAAGCGATTGCATATCGATGACAAACCTATAATGTACATCACTCTTAAGCATACGCTCATAAGCTTCATTAATATCTTGAATATTTATCATTTCAACATCTGAAGTAATATTATGCTCACCACAAAAATCTAATAATTCCTGTGTTTCTGCTATACCACCAATTAACGATCCCGCAACGGCTTTACGTCCCATAATCATGGGTACAGTAACCAACATAGGATCTAACGGCCCTAAATATCCAACAATTACCAATGTGCCATTTGTGTTTAATGTGCCAACATAAGGATTGATGTCGTGAGCATAAGGCACAGTGTCTATAATAACATCAAAATAATTCTGAACACTTGCCATTTGTTCTTCATCTGTAGATATAACAACCTTATCGGCTCCTAAATCCAAAGCATCTTGTCTTTTGTTAGGCGAGCGGGAAAACAGAGTAACCTCTGCACCCAATGCATCGGCAAGTTTTATTGCCATATGTCCAAGGCCACCAAGGCCAACTACAGCTACTTTACTATCTTTCCCAACATTCCAGTGTCGTAATGGCGACCAGGTCGTAATTCCTGCACAAAGTACGGGAGCTACAGCTGCAAGCTCTAGGTTTTCAGGAACATTTAATACAAAATGTTCATCAACCACAATGCTCTCGGAATAGCCACCAAAGGTTGGTGAGTCCAAATGCTTATCGTGACCACCATAAGTGCCTACCCATTCCGGACAATATTGCTCCAAGTCCTTTTTGCAATTGTTACATGACCTGCACGAATCGACCAAACAGCCCACAGCAACCACATCGCCTGCTTTAAACTTGGTTACCCTTTCGCCTACTTTAATAACCTTACCTACAATTTCATGACCAGGAACTACGGGATACACACTGAAGCCCCAATCGTTGCGTGCAAAATGCAAATCGGAATGGCATACACCACAATATAGAATATCGATTTCAACATCGTTTATAGTGACTTCTCTTCGGTTAATACCTAATGGTTCTATTGGAGTATCGGCAGCCTCTGTACCATATGCTTTGACGTTCTTTACATTCATTCTATTTTAATTTTGAGATTAATTCATTACTGTATTTATTCTTATCTAATTTATGGATGACTCATAAATGAGTTTTAAAAAGAATACTAAATATACAAAAATCTATTTATAATATTAGTAATACATTCCTGACCATATACCTACCTGCCAGCAAGAAGACATTATGCGTCTGCTACGCATCGACTCGAAAAATGTTGCATTAACTTTAACCGAAGAAACTTTTAGAATAATTTTTTTAAGGAAATGTTGTAGTATACTTAACTTTAACCAAATTGAAGATTCGTGAATTCCACTTACACCTAGTCGCGCTTATTCGTTAATAATTCCTGTATTCATATCGAAAAAACATGCTGTTTTTGCTTTTTATTTGAAATGTCAAAAAAAATCCGGATTGACTTTATTGCTACTGCTTTAAATCTCTAGTATATTTTCTATCCACTTTTTTGATAATATGTATATACCTAAATAAACAGGTTTATTCTCTATTTGAAGATTTCACCAAGCCCGTTTAAACAATGAAACTAAAGTTATTTGTTTCTTTTATTTGTAGGCTTAACTTGTTTTCCTCCTGGTACTATTGAATTGGCAATACCCGAAAGCAAGCTTTTCCATAAGTAATTCCCTATTCCTTTATATTTTGCCCGTTCAAATTCAATGACAGCGACACGTGCTTTTTTCTTTTTTGTAGGATTGGATTTTTTAATTAGGGTGTTCACAGACCAACTTAAAAACTTACTTTTCTCTAAAGAATTTGCTTTAAATACTTTGGCTTCTAAACCTTGGTAACGCATAGTCATACTGCCATTTGAAAAATCATCATTGGCAGTGGCGTCAAAAACCATGGAGATTAAGCGTCCGTCAAGTACTTTTAATCCGATGGCCGGAAACAAAGCAGAATCAAATAATTTTAAATTAGCTGCTCCCAAGGTTCCATTAAAACTAAAGTCTTGTACATGATGCTTTAACGGAAAATTTATATGAACCTTTAAAGCTGCCTTTTTCATTAAAGTAGCCGTGACATCAACTAACATGGGTTGCTCTGATAACGCCTTAATAGACGTAATATTTTGAATTTTGGCATTAATGCTATCCAAACTTATTACTAGAAGTGTGTCACGTTTTTCTAAATGTTCTTCTATTAAAACATTGCTTTTTTCTACGTTTATTTTAGCAATATAGATTGGTGTTTTAGAGTTTTTCAAGGCAATATGCGGTAATGTCTTACGCTTATTTTTATTGAATGGTCTTCGTTTGTCCTTATATAACCCTAGATCAAGTCCTGAAACATAAACACTGTCGATAAAGATTCCTTCTTTATTAAGAAGCTTTGTAAGATTAAAATTATGGATTTTGAAGGCTTCAATTTCGACATCAAAAACATCCTCACTAAATGGATAAGACAGTGCTAACTTGTGTTTAGGTATTTGAGGTTTTAAACGTAATTTTTCTATTGCTATTAATTTTTTGGTAAAATTGATTGCAATATTCTCTACCGAAAAATCATATTTTAATGCGTTGATATTTAATTCGATTTTTGAGATTTCGAAAGATTCTTTTACCGGCAGTAACTTAAATAATTGTGAGTCAAATTCTTCCAATTTAAAACCGCTGGAAACAAAGTTTAATGGCTCATTTTTAAACGTGATTTCATTTGATTCTATATCTACAGTTTCATACACAAAATCGTTAACCGCTATCTTATCTATTTGAAAACCTTTGAGTTTTTTTATATAAATAGAGTCAAGATTCAAAGCCTTCCTTTGTTTATCGATCTTTGTGTTTTCAGCGTTTTGTATTTTTATTATGTGCAAATCATTAATCTCCAAAGTTTTAATGTAGATCTTATCGTTGAATAAAATATTAATTAATCCAATCCCATTAAATTTCACAGACGAGAGTGTGATTCGTTCCAGAGCTTGCTTTGCGGAATCGTTGTGCATTAAACTATCCAAGGATTCTTGATTTGGAGTTAATGAAAGGTTATTTAAGACCAGTGACCTTCTTAATAGTCTAAAATGGGAACTTTCAACATGAGCCGTATAATATTTAGATTCATTTTTTAATAAAAATTCAGAAATTTTATTTTCGATAACAGAAGAAAAGATACTATTTATAATAAAAATGATTAATATAGTACTCGTTAGAAAAATAATTTTTTTTCGTGTAAATTTAAAGCGCAGCATTTAGAAGATTTTTTTAAAGGTAACTTAAAAACAGTAATTCCTGTTATTCCAGGCAGAACCAAATGTAATCTAGTGCCCCAATCATCATTAGATTTTGCTACATCCATGCCAACTCTTAACCTAAAAGCCAATAAATATACCGAAGTAAGCTCTAATTCTGCGCATTACTAAATATTACGCCGTCCTTTATACAGTACGTTTAAAATCAAGCCGCCAATAATCATTGCAATGCCGAGTAACTCCAGAATGTATAAACCTCACCAAATAAAAACACTCCAAAACTTAATGTAAAAATAACTTCAATATATTTTAATGGGCCACTTGATTGGTAGCCGCGGTTTGAAATGCTTTGGTCATATACAGTTGTCCAAAATATCCAAATACACCCAAACTAAATAGCAATAGCCATTCAATACCTACAGGATTTACCCAATTACCAATAGATAAAACACCACCAACTAGTGCTTATAAGCATATATTTTACGGCATTCTTAACATTCATGAATTCTTTAAATTGCCACTATTTTGTTTCAACTTTTTGTTCTGACCAACGCCATAAATTTTAAAACACGATCATAGCTTAATTCATTTTCCCAATAACCATGTTCTTTAAAATGTGAGCCAATAATCATAGCATCACAAATTGGTAAATACGTGGTTGCATTATCGATGGTTATTCCGGAACCAACAAGTATCGGGAAGTCTAAATGAGCCTTTAGTTCTTTTAATTCATCTGTAGAAGCTGCTTCTCCAGTGTGGCTACCCGTTACGATAACACCATTGCTTAAAAAGAAGCGCGCTGCTTTTGCTGTATCCAATAAAGACACATCTTGCGTCAAGGCGTGTGAACTGTGTTTCTTTTTAATGTCTGTGAAAATGGCAACCGATTCGGCATCAATCCGTTTGCGGTAGCGTAATAAATCGCCTGCCTGTGCTTCGATAATACCTTCGTCGGCCGTATGTGCAAACACAAAGCCCTCGGCACGAATAAAGTCTATGGATGAGGCTTTGGCAGCAGCCAATGATTCTATGTTGGCGCCCGCCAGAATTTGAATACCAATGGGTAATTTAGTTTCTTGTTTTACTAAATAGGCAATGATGGTCATTAAAGTACTTACCTCATGTCCCACGCTTCCCTTAAGATATGGTACGTCGTGCATGTTTTCAATAATGATGGCATCGATTCCCGCGTCTTTGTAAATTTTAGCTTCTTTAAGTGCCTCATCAATAATATAGGCAGTATTCAAGGTGTACTTTGGGGTTCCCGGTAATGCCCGAACATGAATGACTCCAATAATTGGTTTTTCTTTTTTGAAAATAGACTTAAACTTTTGCATATCTTTATTGCTCTGTTTTGTAAAATTACTTAAATTTAAGAGAGTTTTTATTTAATCCTTTATAAAGATGGCTGGTAATCCAAAAATAACCGTGATTGGTGCTGCGAATATTGATTTGATTGGCTTTTCCAAAGGAAAACTCACTTATAAAGATGCGAACATCGGTTCGCTTGAAACCATTCTTGGAGGTGTTGGAAGAAATATTGCTGAAAATTTAACGCGTCTTGATTTTGATGTTGAATTTTTAAGTGTTTTAGCCGATGATGAGTTCTCAAAAACTATCATAGATTCATGTGCAGATTTGGGAATTTCTATTAAACACAGCTTAACTTTAGAGCATCGTAAAACATCTGTTTTTATGGCTATCCTAGATCGCTATAATGATTTGGCACTAGGACTCTCTGCCATGGATATCTATGACGATATTCCCGATACTTTTATTTTAGATAATTTAGATGTCATTGCTCAAAACGATTATTGCATTTTAGAAACAAACTTACCGACTTCTATCTTGGAATTAGTGACTGAAAAATTGCCCAATGTACGTTTTGCGTTAGAAGCTGTTTCTGCCAAAAAAGCCTTAAAGGCAAAACCCATACTTGACAGATTATATATATTAAAGTGTAATGCATTAGAAGCAGAATTGTTAAGTAATATGAAAGTGAACTATGAAAGCGATTATGAAAAACTTGTTGCCCATTTTTTGGAGTTAGGCGTTAAAAAAGTATTTATCACTTTGGGCAAAGATGGCGTTGCTTATGGTGATGAAAATGAAGTATTTATATCCAAAAACAATATCATAACACCGGTAAACACCACCGGTGCCGGTGATGCCTTTATGGCTGGGCTACTCTATGGAGAAACTAAAGGGTTCGAATTATACGATATGGTGAAATTTGCTTCATATTGCGCTCAAATTACCATTCAACATAAAAATGCTGTGCATCCCGATATTTGTGTTCAAATGGTTTTAAATGCTATGCCATGATTGAAAATTACCTCGATATAAACCCAGAAATTCAAGATGCATTATCTAATAACATGCCTGTAGTAGCTTTGGAATCTACCATTATTTCGCATGGCATGCCTTATCCCCAAAATATTGAAACTGCATTGCAGGTAGAACAGATTGTACGAGACCATGGTGCTATTCCCGCCACAATTGCCATTATTAGCGGAAAAATCAAAGTTGGATTAACAAGCGATGAGATTGACTATTTGGCGAAATCTGGTTCTAAAATCATAAAGGCAAGTCGTAGAGACCTTCCTTATTTATTGTCTAAAAAAATTGATGGTGCCACAACCGTTGCGTCAACGATGATTGCTGCTAATCTTGCCGAAATTCGCATTTTTGCTACTGGAGGTATTGGTGGTGTACATCGCGGTGCAACAGAAACATTTGATATTTCGGCCGATTTACAGGAACTGGCAAATACTAATGTCGCTGTAGTTTGTGCGGGTATTAAAGCGATTCTCGATTTGGAATTAACGTTAGAATATTTAGAAACCTTTGGCGTGCCTGTTTTGGGATATCAAACTGATGAACTACCAGCATTTTACACTCAAAAAAGTGGCTTTAAAGTGAATTATAAAATGGAAAGTGCCGAAGATATTGCGTCACTCTTAAAAACAAAATGGGAACTTAATCTTAAAGGTGGTGTCATTATTGCGAATCCAATTCCGAAGGAGAAGCAATTAGATTTTCATGTGATGAAAGACTCCATTGATAAAGCCCTAGTTGATGAAAAATGGTTAGGTATAAAAGGCAAAGAGAGCACGCCGTTCCTTTTAGGAAAAGTTAAAGAACTCACAGGAGGTTTGAGTCTGGAAGCCAATATAGAATTGGTTTATAATAATGCAAAACTGGCGGCTCAAGTTGCTAAAGCATATAAAATGCATAGTTGGCACTATTAAAGTCTAAACGCTATTAACCATAAACTTGCTAGGCTGCTTTTATTTTTTAGGTTTAGGATAAAGCCAGGGCGCAAGCATTTTGCTTATTAAAGGCATTACGGGATAGGTTAACAAGACAGAAATAAATATCACGGAAAATAAAACAGAAAGCAAATAATGAAAACCTTCCATGAACGGATTGAGTAAAAGATTCCACAATAAAACCAACGGATATACGGCCAAAACACCTGCAACCACTAATTTATAAAAGGCAGGTTTTTTTGTTTGTAGTGTTTGGTGTTGCGGCAACTCAAACCATTGTTCTATGCCATGCGATTGCTGTTGTGACTGGCTTGACACTAAAAACGGTTTTGCTTTTTCAAAAATGTTTTTAAAGGTGCTTGATGACGACCAGGCATTTAGGTGCTCTGAATCATCAAACCTCACAATAATAATATATTCTAAATTGTTTTTATCGCGGGGACGTAATATATCAAGGCCAATAAAACCGGGTTGTTCTGAAACCACCCTATTGATTTGTTTAGACCATGCTTCAAAATCCTCTTGATGTCCTGGTTTAACAATTTCTGAAATGATATTGGTCGCAATGCGCTTTTTAGCAAGGCTTAAATTGTTGTATTCCATCTTTGTGCTCATTATAGTATAAAGATACACTTAAAACAGGAACACTCATTTCCCCATTAGACATCGAAAATCTCAATGATCTTGATAACAATCAGAATTATGAGGTTCTTTTTTTGGAGACTTTATTAGATAATATAAAATAGAAATTTTAAACGTAAAGGTCAAATTATTCTATGACCTTTAAAACCAGTTTCCCCCTTTTTTCTCCTGTAAATAAACGCTTAAAAGTATCTTGAAAGTTTTCAATGCCTTCATAGACGTCTTCACTGCTTACTAATTTACCTTGCATGATCCACATTTCCATTTCGTAAGCGGCTTTTTTGTAATCTTTGGCATAATCAAAAACAACCATACCTTGCATGGTAGCTCTATTAACCAATAGGGACATATAATTGCTTGGTCCTTGTATACGTGTTTTATTATTATATTGAGAAATAGCTCCACAGATTACGACTCTGGCATGCATGCGTAATTTGGAAAGTGCAAAATCTAAAATATCACCGCCGACATTGTCAAAATATACGTCAATGCCTTTAGGGCATTTTTCTTTTAAGGCATCAAGAACGTTTTCCGATTTATAATCTATGGCGCCATCAAAACCAAGTTCGTTAACGAGATAATCGCATTTGTCCTTTCCTCCGGCAATGCCAACAACTGTACAACCTTTAATTTTTGCTATTTGCCCTACAATACTCCCTACGGCTCCTGCTGCTCCCGATACTAAAACGATATCACCTGTTTTAACTTTTCCAACATCCAAAATACCAAAATAAGCGGTCATGCCAGGCATGCCTAGAACACCAAGATACATTGGCATTGGTGCTAACGTACCATCAACTTGATTCCAACCATTTCCATTTGTAACGCTAAATTGCTGTACACCGCCCAAACCCGTAAGACAATCACCCACTTTAATGCTTGGATGGTTATTAACTTTTACGACCTTACCAATGGCACCAGCACGCATGACCTCTCCTATTGCTACAGGAGCGATATACGATTTGCCTTCGTTCATCCAGCCACGCATGGCAGGATCAAGGGATATATAATGATGCTGAATAAGAACTTCACCTTCATTCAACTCTGGAATGGACTTTTGCTGCAAAGTCCATGTATGGGCATCAGGAATACCTGTTGGACGTTTTGATAATAAGAGTTGTTTATTCATAATCATCTCTATTTGATACAAATTATGAAAAACTGAAGAATATTTATTTGTAAAATTATATTTTCTTAACACGAACGGCATTCATGCCTTTCATACCTTTTTCCAGTTCAAAAGAGACGCTGTCGTTTTCGGCAATTTCATCAATTAAACCACTAACATGCGTAAAATATTTTTCTTGATTTTCAGAATCTATAATAAAACCAAATCCTTTTGAAGTATCAAAAAACGAAACTTTCCCATTTCTTATCGGATCAAATTTTTCTTTATCACCAGGCAAAGTCTTCGGAATGCTTACTTCAATACTTTCAGCATCAATCTTTTCCTTTAAGGAAGGGTCTGGTGGTGTATCGGTTAAATTCCCGTTATAGTCTACATAAGCAAATTCAATACCTTTTGGGTTTTCTTTTGAATCTGCCTTACGGCTTTCCATTTTCTTTCTCTTGTCTTCACGTTTTTTTAAACGCTTTTTTTCTTTTTCACTCTTATTGAAAGTCTGTTGCGATTTTGCCATTCGATGGTATTAAATATTGTTATTAATTAAAAATTTAAGTTGTTTTGAAATACTAAACGAATTATTAGGAAGTATTAATTTACCAATACACTAATCGAATAATCACAACAACCATTACAGTTGCTTACTTAAACTATGCAAATATACGGCTTACATTTTTAATTTAAAAAATGTAATCAGCAAATGATTTTTAAAATCATGTAACAAATTCTATTTTACATCACTAATCAAATAATTAATAACCATATTTCTTAACTATTAAACTAAATAATGAAAGCTACAATCTCAAAATTATGTGGTGCATTGATTTTATTTTTATGCATAACATCTCAAGCAAGTGCTCAAGACATTATAGGATCTTGGCAAGGAAAACTAACGGTTCAAGGCACTGAAGTCCCTTTATCTTTTAATGTATCTATGGAAGCCGATGTATATTCATCTACAATGGACAGTCCGTCTATAGGCGCAACAGGAATACCAATGGATGAAACACTTTTTGAAGACAACCAACTGACTGTTAAGTTTGCCCAATCAGGAATGAAGTATATTGGC
>CAXMOQ010000061.1:13544-13785 GCA_964195015.1 uncultured Flavobacteriaceae bacterium
CGGTCCTCCCACTGCGATGCGTGTAATATTCAAGCTGTTCCGGGAGTTGATGATGAATCACAAACCCCAAATTATGAACATCAATGCCACGTGCCGAAACATCAGTAGAAATGAGTACTTGAAGCGATTCGTTTTTAAAGGCACGCATTACTTTATCGCGGTCTTTTTGTTGCATATCGCCTTCTAAAGCACCGACCGAAAATCCTTCATTTTTAAGTTTCTCGGTTAGATTTTGAGTTCC